>NZ_JBICHO010000329.1:0-3094 GCF_043100905.1 Rhodopirellula sp. JB055
AGTACGAGTACGAGTACGAGTACGGAAGCTAGAAGCTAGAAGCTAGAAGCTGCTCGACGTAGTCTGGGAAGCCTTGCATGTTTTCAGGGGGTTCGCCGGGGCCGATGACCAGCGGGCCATCGCTGTGGTCCGCTGGGAGGACGCCGTGGCTGCCGCGGACCAGTGTTGGATCCAGCGGGATCACATCCATCTTGTAGCGGAGGCCGGCTTTCTTTTGAGCCAAGCGAGCCGCCGCGCGAAGCTTGCTGGTCATGAACAGTTCGCACGGGTCGTAACCAGGTTTGCGATGGATGTCGACGGTTCTCGCGAAGTCCGGCGCGTTGGCATCGTCGAGCCAGTAGTAGTACGTGAACCAAGCGTTTGGTTCTGCCAGGGCGATCAGTTCGCCGCTTCGTGGGTGATCCAGTTGCAAGTCGCCGGGGTCAACGACCGACACGATGCCGGGGGTTTCTTCCAGCGTTTTGCGAACGGTGGGGATCAGCTCGGGGCGGCGGACGTAGACGTGGGCCAGTTGATGATCGGAAACGGCGAAGGCGTCGCTTTCGCCTGGCAACATGATTTCGCCGAAGGGACCGCGGCGGACTTTCAGCCAGTCGTTCCGGCGGAGGACTTGGTTGATGCCGACGGGCGTGTCGACGGGGACCAAGCCGTACTCGCTGACGACGACAACCCGAGCTCCGATTTCACCGGCGGCCTCGATGACTTTGGCCGCGGCCGCGTCGACCTCTGTCACTCGGGCAGGATCGTGATCGGGCAGTCGTTGAAAGTCGTAGTCCAGGTGAGGCAAGTAGCACAGTGTCAGTTGCGGTTGTTTCTCTCGCATCACCAAGGCGGTGGCTTTCGCGATCCAGTCGCTCGAGGCGATGCCGGCGGCGGGGCCCCAGAAGCCGAAAAAGGGGAATGGGCCGAGCTTCTCGGTCAGGTTGCAGCCTGACCAATCCAGAATGTCGAAGATTTTGCTGCCGTCGCATCCATAATGCGGTTTGGGCGTGGCCCCGTACTTGGCGGTGGTGGATTGGTTGAACCACCAGAACATTTTGGCGGTTTCGTATCGGTCGTAGAAAACGTCGCCTTGGACCAGCGATCGAGCTTGTTGCCAGAAACGGATTTCCTGGGTGTCGCGGTACAGCCAACCGTTGCCGACAATGCCGTGATCTCGTGGGGCCAGTCCGGTCAGCATGGTCGCTTGGCTGGTGCAGGTCACGGCCGGAACGGGGCTGTTCCAAGCCCGGTGATTTCCCATCGCGGCGAGATTGGGAGCGTGGCGAAGCAGTTTTGGGGTCAGTCCAACGACGTTCAGAATGCAGAGTTTTGTCACGTAAGGCTACTTTTTTGCGAGTTCATCCGCTTTCGAGTGTTTCTGGGCACTTCCCGGGTGATAAACCCCCGACGCGTTGGCAACGGATTCACTATCCTATGGCCCATCTCCCCATCATTTTGGTTCGAATCAGTCCTTCGTACAGGAGTCTTCATGTTGTTGTCAAAGCTCGCTCGTTTCAGCTTGCTAAGAATCGCCACCTTGGTTGTTGTCCTTTTCGGGACGGGGGGAGTGGCTGCATTCGCGCAAGAAGAAGTGGCCTCGGAGGAGGTTACGGAGGAGTCGGTTTCGGAACCGGCGTTGGGGCTGGACCAGCAGGTCGATGAGTGGTTCAAACCCATTGCTGATACTTGGGGAAGCATTGTTTTCTACAGTGTGGACTTACCGGGGGTTGGTCCGCTGCCGTTGGTTTTGATCTTGCTGGTCGGTGGAGCGTTGTTTTTCACGATCGTGTTTGGGTTCATCAACCTGCGATTGTTTCCCCTGGCGATCGAGGTGGTCAGCGGGAAGTTCGACGAAATTGAGAAACAAGGCCAGGACATCCCGAAGGGAGTCGAGGTCATGGAGGTCGACGGTGACTTGGTCGACACCATTCGCGACGAGGGCGAAGGCGAAGTATCGCACTTCCAGGCACTCGCGACTGCGGTTTCAGGAACGGTTGGCTTGGGGAACATTGCCGGGGTCGCCGTCGCGGTTGCCACTGGCGGTCCTGGTGCAACGTTTTGGATGGTTGTCTGCGGTTTGTTGGGGATGTCGACCAAGTTCGTTGAATGCACCTTGGGCGTGAAGTACCGTGATGTGGACGCCGATGGCGTGGTTCATGGCGGGCCGATGTACTACCTCAAAAAAGGTCTCACCGAGCGTGGGATGGCGCCCGTTGGAAAAGTTTTGGGAGTGCTTTTCGCGATTTTCTGTGTGGGCGGATCATTTGGCGGAGGCAACGCGTTTCAGTCCAACCAAGCCGCACAGCAGATCAAGTCATTGCTGGGGCTGCCTGACACGGGGTCGTCAGGGACGATCATCGGTTTGGTGATGGCGGTTTTGGTTGCGATCGTGATCATTGGCGGCATCAAGCGAATCGCCAAAGTCACGGAGAAGGTGGTGCCATTGATGGCATTGATGTACGTGATTGCCGCTCTCGGAATCATTTTGATGCACATTCAAAGCGTGCCTTGGGCGATCGGCCAAGTCATCTCGGGTGCGTTTTCGCTGGAGGCTGGCTTTGGTGGTTTGTTGGGCGTGATGGTGCAAGGGTTCCGAAGGGCCGCGTTTTCGAACGAAGCCGGAGCGGGGTCGGCTGCCATCGCTCACTCGGCCGTGAAGACTCGCTATCCCGCGTCCGAAGGCATCGTCGCGTTGTTGGAGCCTTTCATTGACACGGTCGTGATCTGCACGATGACCGCGATCGTGATCGTCTTGTTCAATGCCGATGGCTCGTTCGAGTGGGGACAAGTCGAGTCCAGCATGGTGTTGATCGACGGAGCTCGTTTGGGCGGTGTCGATCTGACTTCGGCGGCATTTGACAGTGTTCTGCCTGGTTTCCGCTACTTGTTGACGATCGCGATCATCCTGTTCGCATTCTCGACGATGATCTCGTGGTCGTATTACGGCCTGCAGTCGTGGAAATACCTGTTTGGACGTAGCACGGCGGCTGATTTGTCCTACAAGTTGCTGTTCTGCTTGGTCGTGGTGATTGGGGCGGCGGTTTCGCTGGGATCTGTCATCGATTTCTCCGACGCGATGATTTTCGCGATGGTGTTTCCCAACATGATCGGG
>NZ_JBICHO010000330.1:0-7689 GCF_043100905.1 Rhodopirellula sp. JB055
ACGGCCTGTCCGAATTCTTGGCGAATCCGGATGCGTTGCTTGAGAGGCCCGGAGGGCCGACAGAATGACTGTCGGGGCCGCGAGGCCCCGGTGCAGGAATTGGACAATGCAGCAAGCCCTGAAGGGGCGACAGAGTTGAGCATTCTCTGTCACCCCTTTCGGGGATTCAATTGTGGGGGTGGCAGAGCTGTTCCGGGGCCTGACGCCTCCGGCAATGACTGCGCCGGCCCATTCGGTCCTGTGTCACCCGTGATCACCGGTCGCGAGAAAAGTGAAGCTGCCGGGTTGTATCTTGCCCCCCCGCCCATAGGTTGTAGGGGGCGTTCTCTTCCCCACGAGGCGAAAATGGGATTCGACATACCCGCAGCGAGTTTTGCTTTTCTGGCCGTTGTAGCGAATGCACCTTTTCGCAAAAGGAATGGTCCATCGGCATGTCCACTCAATCACGCAACAAAAGAAAAGGATCTTCATGCGGTTCGATCGGTCACGTGGCGCGTGAGAGCGAGCCTGATCGTTCTGGCCACGATCCAATTAGAAGGGGGAATCCAACCATGCGCACGCAATATTTCATTCCTCGCCACGCCCAATTTCTGGACAGCATGATGTCGTTGGTTTCAAGCATCAGACGTTGTAGGCCAGGTTCCACCTGGCAAGGTTGCTGGCCGAAGCTTTGCGAACTCGAGAACGCGGGCCAAACCGCCTCGCTTTGTTCCAAAGCATCGGCTTGGTTGCCAGGTGAAACCTGGCCTACGTGGCTCAGCCTCCAGACGGCACACGAGACCTGCTCTGGAAAGTTGGATTTCAATTCGCCCCCGACGAGACCGGCATCGCTGGCGCGACCCGAAAGTCACAAAACCTTTCCGTGCATCAGAAGCCTGCAAGCGAGCCTGGTGTTACTCGCGTTTCTTTGGCTTTCACCATCTAGCTCGCTGGCGCAGTCGTCCAATGCCGAAGACCAGTTGCCAAGTGCCGACGAACTGCGTCGCACGCGGATGGTGCCTCGCACTTACTTCTATGGCAAAGAGTTTCGATACACGATTAAAACGGAAATTGACATCGGAGAAGGCGGCGCGAACTTTTACTCGGAACATTTCGATACCGCCGCCAATGGTGTCCGAACGCTCGCCATTGGCAAACCGAGTCCGCTACGTTCTTACGTTCCGGTTCGCCTGATGCATTTCCAGGAGAACGCCGGAGAACCGCACATTGATGATGATCCGTTGCTCACTTATTTCGAGGGGACAAACGGACGCATCACTCATGTTTTCGACCGAAAACTCCTCCATGACTTCGAAGGTAGAACGAGAGTGACTTCGTTTGGCAACGAGTCGGTTGGACATGGGTTGCCAGCCTTTCAGCTTGATCCATTTGCCGGGCTTCTAGTGAATGATCGAAGTGCCATCATCGGGATTGAACCACCTGATGACATTGAGTTCGTTGCGATGGGGGACAAACTTCGAACCGAATGGTTCGAACACAAGGCGGATCCAAAAGCAATTCGAATGTCATCCACCGATCCAGAGGATCCATCTTACTCGGTATTCACGTCGCATCCAGAGTACCTTCCTCTGGAGTTGATTTCATGGTCGCCAGACCATCCACGGCATATTGACATCTCCGAACTGATGACATTTGAGGGTTTTCGATACCCTCGTAAGGCGACTTATCAATATGTGGTGAAGGATGGGACGTGTGAGTTCTCGTGCTCAATCGAGTTGCTTGACATCCGAAATATCGACGTCGACAACTTTGAGTGGATTCCTCCCTGGCCGGCCGGTACGGAGTGGATTCGCAAGAAAGACAGGAAACGCTTTCACGTTCCCTGTTCCGATTCGCAACTGGCCAAGATTCAGCAGCACGGTTTGGCCAATGCCCGTGCGGATGCGCCTTCGCCGGAGTCACCCAAGTTCTTCTATCTCAATGCCGGGTTGGTCGTCCTGATTCTTGGGTTGGTCGCCTATCGATTCTGGCCACGATCCAATTAGAAGGGGGGACTCCTAAGGAGCTGGCATCCGATGGCTTTACGAGGCGTGAACGACACGCGCGGAAATCTGCTTGGGACCCTCAAAATTCTTGCAGCAGGGTTGACTGTGCACCCCCCCCTTGTAGCATCGTAGTGAGTTGACGTTTCCCTTTATCATCCTGCAAAGGAAAGTAAGATGACGAAGACAAAGTTTCTGCTCACTGCGATCGTTGTTTTTGCACTCGTTACACCCTCGGTGTTGCACAGCGCCATTTCAACGTCTAGTGCATCGGGTATTCAGCTCGAATTCTTAGAAAAAATTGGAGGGTGGAACGACCTACGATGTTTCGAGGACACCGAGGGTGCATGTCCAACTCAAAACCAAAACCTCACCCAAGGGAATCCATGCACCCAAATTGGTGCGGAAAAGGTCAAATGCATTTTTAACACACTATGGAATGAAAAGTGCTACGCGGCGGTCGAGCAATACTGTGAGTGGCACATGCCCGATATTTGCCCCGGGAGTGTTTATGAATGTACGGCGGATCCCTTTAGCGCCACGGGGGCAAGTTGGCAACTTCACCATGCAGGTGGATGTGGTGCTCGCTCCGATTGCAGCTAATAGCTCGTTGCATTGATTTTAATACCGAACGGGATCTTCGTCAGAGCTACACTTTCACGTTGGAAAGATTATGGTCGTCAGCGCAGTTTCTAGTGCCGATAGTCCAGCAGTCGGTTTGGGGAACATACGCTTCCGTATGAGCCTCATATTGTTGATGTCCTTGTGTTTCGACTCCACTAGCATGCTGGCTCAATCGCCCAACGCCGAAAAACAGTTGTTGAGTGCAGACGAACTGCGGCGTGCACAGATGATCCCTCGCACCTACTTCTACGGAAAGCAATTTCGGTACACGATCGAAACCGAGAGCCGCACCGAGCACGGCGGCGCGAATTTCTTCTCGGGGCACTTGGACATCGCTGCCAATGGCGTGCGGACGCTCGCCATTGGCAAGCCAAGTCCGGTTCGCTCCTACATTCCGGTTCGTTTGATGCACTTTCAGAAGAACCAAGGCGAACCTCACATCGATGACGATCCGTTACTGACCTATTTTGAGGGCACCGACGGACGGGCCAGCCACAGTTTTCTTCGGAAGTTGCTATTCGACTTTGAAGGCAGGAAAGCAGTGACTTCTTTTGGCAATGCTTCCGTTGGCCATCTCTTACCTGCTTTTCATCAAGACCCACTCGTCAGCCTTCTTGTTAACGATGTTGCTTTGATCAATGGAACTGAACGAACGAATGACGTAGAGTTCGTTCCAATGGGCGACAAGCTTCAAACCGAATGGTTCGAACACGAGGCCGATACAAAAGCAATTCGAATGTCAGCAACCGACCCAGGGGATCAATCCTACGTCGTGTTCACTTCGCAACCGGAACTCCTGCTCCTTGAGAGACGGGAAAGCTATCCCGATGGTCCACTGCAGGTCGACATCTCAGAGTTGATGACGTTCGATGGTTTTCGATACCCCAAGAAGGCAACGTACCGGGCTGTCACTCCCGATGGAAAATCGGGTTACATCTGCTCGATCGAAATGCTCGACATTAGTGAGATCGACGTTGACAGCTTTGAGTGGATTCCGCCCTGGCCGGCTGGTACTGAGTGGGCGCGTATCAAAGATGGGAGACGCTTTCATGTCCCCTATTCGGATATGCAACTGGCAATGATTCAGCAGCATGCCTTGGCCAATGCTCGCGCCAATTCGCCACAGTCGAAAACGTCGTGGTTTCTCTTTCTTAACCTAGGATTAATGAGTCTTATCATTGGTATGACCGTTTACCGTTTTTGGCCACGTTCGGAGACGACGTAATGACCATGACAGGAGCACGTACTACACTTTCTTTCTTCTGCTTGTGGATGGCTTGCACAACTGCGTGGGCCTCGAGCAAGAATGCAAATGACGAGAGACTTCAAGGTGTTACTTCGAAAACAGAAGGCGAAATGCTTCGCGACGATGCTCCTCTCGAAAATGGGTTCTGCGGCCTGGAAACCGCTCAGCGATGTGCGGAAAAATTGGGGGCGGAGTGGCGGATGACTGGAGCGACTCGTCAGTTGGAGGCATTGCCGTTTGTTTCCTTGGCGCAAGTCAAGGCCAGCCTGGACTCCTTGGGCTTGAAAACTCGGGTGCTTGCGTTGACGCCAGGTAACCGAGAATTTGTCCGTCGGAAACTAGGCGAAGGTGCGATTGCAATTGCGTGGCTGCAGCCTGCGAACCGGGGGCCGAATAAAGAATTGGATGTGGGGCATTTTGCAGTGCTGGAGCAGCTTGAGCCAGCGGGAGACGTGACATTTCTCGACGCTACGTCAGCTCAGATCTACAAGCGAAGTCCTGAGGCTGATACTGAGAACCCGCTGCTTTTGGCGGGGACTGCCCCACTTCATGACAGCGTTCTTGAAATTGCAATTCGCTTTATCGGGGAATTGTTGACGTCGCCATGGCTCGTCGGGGCGTTTGGGATGGCATTGGTGCTGCAGTTCGTTCAGGCGAGGCGATTGAGATCTCATTGGAAAGCAATTCTGCTCAGTTGCTTGCCGCTGTTGTTTTTGATGGCGTTTGTGTTGTCGCGGACAACGAGCGTCAGCACTGCGGCTTCCCAATCCAACGTCCCACCAACAGCCAAGCCAGGTAGCTCCATTGTATTTGAACGCGCGCGATATGACTTGGGCGAACTGATGAAGGGAAGCGATCAGCCGCGCAGCCTGACACTCCATAACAAATCAGACTCACCCGTCCAACTCAGTGAAATCCGAACTTCTTGCTCTTGCGTTGCGGGAACCCCACATCCAAGCCTGATTCCACCGAAGAGTAATGTCCGACGGAGAGGGTTTGTCTTTCAGCAAATTCCTTTGGAAATCACATTGGAGACGGAAACGGTGACGGCAGCCTTGAAGGTAGGAGCGGACTTTGTGGAATAGGACGCGGCTTTGTTGGATGTCGTGGTCTGCCACGATAACGTTCGTAAGCGACAACCAGGCGAAGATCCTGCTGGCTTTGATAGCAGTCCAGTCAACGTTATTGGGGTGGCACGCCTGCCGGTCTTCCCCAGTCAGTGACGAATATGGGCATTTCTATGCGGGAGTTCAGTACTGGTTTCACGGGGATTTGCACTCGTTCAACGTCAATCCACCTTTGGTTCGGGCTCTCGGAACTCTGCCAGCCTTCTTGTGTTGGGGAGAACTGGAGCATTTTGAGCCGTCCTTTGACATGACCGACAACTTGAAGTCAGGCGCATTGAGCGGCGCATCTGTCCGGAGTGAGTTTCCCTATGGACGTGAGCTGTATGCGTCTTCTCCCAGACAATTTCAGCAACACCTCATTTGGGGACGACTTCTTGTCGGTCTGTTCACGGTTGCTGCAACGGTGGCGCTGTTCGTTTGGGGCCGGTCCCTTTACGGGGTGAGATCACATGAGTCGAGCCGTAGCAATCCAATGCCATACGGACCCGCCATCGGACTGGTTGCGGCAGGTTTCTGGGGGTTCCAACCCCAGGTCTTGGCTCATGGCTCGCTGATCACCAATGACATTGCGGTGGCGTCAGCGATGCTGGTGAGTAGTTTGTGCTTCTGTCGTTGGATCAGATCGCTCCGGTGGCAAGATGCAGCGTTGGGCGGTGTGACTTTTGGTCTGGCTTTATCTTGTAAATTCACTGCATTGTTGTTGTGCCCGATCTATCTCGCATTTGTGATTTGGAGCTTCTGGAGTGCTCGGCAACCGCGCATCATAGGTCAGGCGTCTTTCGCCGTGGTGCTCGCTCTGCTAACCATCGCTTTGCCCTATGGTTTTGATGGAATCGGAAAGCCGCTTGGAGAATTGAAGTTCTCTGAAGATGCCTTGTACGGCCAATCCAATGGTGAAATCGCACCCCGATTTTCGAATACATGGTTCGAACGAATTCCATGTCCTGTTCCGGAGCAGTATCTCAACGGTATGGATCGCCAACAAAGTGACTTTCGTGAAGGAATCACTAGCTACGCGGCAGGGATGAACACGACACACGGATGGTGGTGGTTTTACTTGTATTCCATGTTGGTAAAATTGCCAACGGGAACTCTGGTTGCGATCACCGCCAGTCTTCTCTACCTGGTCGGCCGGACGCTCGATCGTCAACATCGGTGGTTCGTTTCGTTGGATCAGGTTGTGATCGCCTGCATCGCTTTCGCAATGATTGAGATCACCGCCTACAAAAGTGGGTTCGCACAGCAGCACCGATACATTCTGCCATTGTATCCCTTCCTGTTTCTGTTGATGGTGGCACCGCTGGCACGTTGTCATGATTCAAACACAGGTCGCAGCGTCAACGCTGGGATCCTGCTGGGACTCATGGCGACAAGCGTTGCATCCATTTGCATCGCACCACACTGGCTTGGCGCCTTCAATGTGGTTTCGGGTGGGACCGACAGGGGACACTTGCATCTGTTCAATGACGCCACCGATTGGGGCCAGGACAATGATTTGGTCGCTCATTGGGTCGCGACCCATCCACAGCATCGCCCACTGAAGTTGATATCCAGCACAGGGCTCGGCATGGGGATTCGAGAAGCCTATCCAGAATTTGCAGCGTTGGCCCGGTACAATGACGATGATCAATCGTGGCTGATCGTCAGTCAATCAGATCTTTCTCGCAATCCAAGTCTTCTGAACTCGCTCCCAGCGGAGCCCATTGAATCCATCGGCGCAAGCCACCTTCTTTTCCGAATCGACCACTGATCTGTTCCGCCAATCCGATAGGACTCGCCATGAACCAATCTCATTTTGAACCGGGACGCATCACGAACGTTCGCTGCGGTTTTACCTTGATCGAATTGTTGATCGTGTTGGCGATCATAGGGTTGTTGGTGTCGTTGTTCACCGGAGCGGTTCAAAACGCACGCGAGTCAGCCCGGCGGACTCAGTGCATGAATCAACAGCGGCAACTTGCGCTCGGCATTCAAATGCACGCTGCCAAGCATGAGTACCTTCCCAGCAATGGCGGTGATGATGGCAAGTGCACCGTCACCTCTGCATCGGGCAAACCGATTCGGATTGGCACCTATACCTTTGCGGTTGACCATCAATTCTGGTGGGGAGTCGGCCGACCGGGAGCCTCACCGATACAACAAACGGGGTGCTGGGCCTATGCGATTCTGCCATCGCTGGAACAAGGGGAAGCGTACCAGAACGTTCAGGTCGAATCCGCTGGGCCGCTCTTCCGCTGCCCCAGTCGCTCGCGAGGAGAACCACTGGTCCCGCGAGATGATTCGTATGGCAGATATTCCGCGGGTGGTCGGGCGTGGGCCAAGACCGATTACGCTGGCAACCGTCGGGTGATGTTGAACTTCCCAAACGCTCAGCGGCTCAGTGCGATTGCGGACGGATTGAGCAACACGTTGGGGACGGGGGAGAAAGCGTTTGACCCGTTCGTGCAGACGGAATCGAGTTGGTATTACGACGAACCGATCTTCAGTGGTGGTAGCAACGGAACCGTTCGAAGTGGTTTGTTGATCGAACGAGATGGTCCCGGCGCCCGTTACATGGACAACTGGGGATCAGCTCATCCAGGCGGCGCCCTGTTTTCTCGGTTGGATGGTTCGACGGAGTTCCTCACGTCGAGCGTCGATGGCGAGTTGTTCCGCAGTCTGATCGATCCCAAAGACGGTGCCCCCTGAATCGAGATTAGTTGATCTTGCG
>NZ_JBICHO010000331.1:0-6134 GCF_043100905.1 Rhodopirellula sp. JB055
AAAGGGTTTCACCACAAGACAACCAACACCGACTCAAGGAACCACTTGAATCGAGTCGATGACCATTGCCTCGCTTGACAGAAACACCGAAAACAACGAGCAAGCCCAGTCGAAAAACGCGACCATCAGCGTGAACTGAGCCCATTCGACCATCCGCCTAGAGCAATCCTGGCAATTTCAACGGCTTTTTTTCATCAATTGTTCAAAAGCCGTTGACGCTCGGTGACGTCAACCGTACATTCTCGCCTCCTCACAGCAAAGTTGCAGTGAGGAACAGACTCGTATCCCGTTCCCGACTTGGAAGTAAGCAGTGTCAACCGGCCCCAGCGAAGTCATCCGCATTCGAATGGAAGCGTACGACCATGCCGTGCTGGACCAGAGTGCCCGCGACATTGTCGACACCGTCAAAGCGACCGCCAGCATCGTGCATGGCCCCATCCCTTTGCCGACCCGAATCGAACGCTACACAGTCCTGTCGAGCCCCTTCGTCAACAAGAAGGCTCGCCAACAATATGAAATCCGAACGCACAAGCGTTTGGTGGACATCGTTCAGGCTTCCGCCAAGACGATCGAAGCACTCAACAAGCTAAGCCTGCCGGCTGGTGTCGATATCAAGATCAAGGCGTCCGCCCGCTGATTGGTCGACAATCGCATTTCGCAACCCCGGCACTCAACTGACAAAGAGCCAACACTGACCCGCAAAAGCAAGACACCTTGCTAGCAAAGTCAGCCCTTCACCGGCCTCCCAGTCAGGACAAGATCAGTCCCCACGGCAAACGCCACTCCACCGGGGACCGACTCAAGTTAACCCATCACACACACGAATTGGTCACGGTTTTCCGCATGGACGGAAGTCGCGGCGAAATCACTCAGACCCGGCACACACCGGATCACTGAGCCGATCGCCACGAAGGTCTCGGAACTCCTAACGAATCGCACATCGCTCGCTTACGGCGGGCAGGAACTGTTATGTCACCATCTATCCTTGGCCGCAAAATCGGGATGACTCAGATCTTCCTGGAAGACGGAACCGCTGTTCCCGTCACGGTCGTGCAAGCTGGCCCTTGCCACGTGCTGCAAGTCCGCAGCAAAGAACGGGACGGCTACGAAGCCGTTCAACTGGGTTTCGAAGACAAACCACGACGCCTTGCAAAACGCAGCGAACGTGGCCAAGTCGCAACGATCGAAAGCAAACGCTCCAAAAAGCGTTCCGCTGCTGGCATCGAAGCCCCCGCCAAGGCCGATTGTGAACCACAACGATTCATCCGCGAGTTCCGCGGATCAGCAGACGCCAATGTCGGCGACACTCTGACGGTCGAACAATTCAACGACGTCAAGAAGGTCGATGTCACCGGCACCAGCAAAGGACGCGGATTCGCCGGCGTCATGAAACGCCATAACTTTGCTGGCCAACGCGCCACTCACGGCGTGAAAAAGTGCCACCGCCACGCTGGTGGTACCGGCATGAGTGCTTCGCCAAGCCGGACGTTCAAAGGCAAACGAATGGCAGGGCAGTACGGCAACGCCAACGTCACCACCCGCAACCTGGAAGTCGTACGCGTCGACGCAGAAAACAACCTGCTCATGATTCGCGGTGCGGTCCCTGGCGCCAACGGCGGCTTTGTCTCGATTCGTCAAACCAACAAAGTCGGCTGAGGAACACACACATGGCAAACCTACCTATCCTCGACGCCTCCGGCAAAGAAGTCGGACAGTACGAGATCGACACCGAACAGATCGCCAACCGAGTCAGCAAGCAATTGCTGCACGACGTTGTGGTCATGTACCAAGCCAACAAACGCCAAGGCTCGCACAACACGCGAACCCGTGGCCAAGTCAGCGGCACCAACAAAAAGATGTACCGCCAAAAAGGGACCGGCAACGCTCGTGCTGGATCCAAGCGAACCAACGTTCGACGTGGTGGTGGTGTTGCCCGAACCGTCAAACCTCGCGACTACAGCTACCGACTGCCAAAGAAAGCGATCAAGATCGCCACTCGCATGGCGATCCGCTCGCGAATCGACGACGGCGAGATGATCGTCATCAACGAACTCAAGCTGGACGCACCGAAGACCAGCCAAATCGCCCAGATCCTCAAGAACCTGGGACTCGAAGACACGACCACGCTGATCGCAACCGCTAACGATGACCAAGTCATCTACAAAAGTGGCCGCAACATCGCTGGCGTGACGGTAGAACCCGTTCGCCAACTGAACGCACTGACCCTGCTGACTCCGAAACGTGTGCTCTTCACTCAAGAAGCACTCGACCGAGTCAAGGACGGCACATTCGCCGGTTCAACCCAGAACACCAACGAAGCGGAGGCAGCGGCCTAACATGTCTGCGATCCAACCACCCAAACCTGTTGAACGCAAGATCGAACTGGAACCCCACCAGATCTTGCTCAAGCCGCTCGTGACCGAAAAAGGCGTGCACCGCGCGACACGGAACAACCAATACGCGTTCCAAATCCACCGCGACGCGACCAAGATCGACGTCAAAAAAGCAGTTGAACACCTGTTTGACGTCAAAGTACTGAAGGTCCGCACCCAAACCCGCAAAGGGAAATCACGCCGGTTCCGAAACAAGATCGGACGAACCAGCGATTGGAAAAAGGCGATCGTTTCGCTCCACGAAGATCATCGCATCGACTTCTTCTAAGACAGCGAAGCGAGTCCAGGGTTCACCCTGACTCCGCCACCAATCCACACCACACACTTCCGCGCACAGAAACAGCTCGCAAGAAAAAGCGATACTCATGGGCATCCGAATCTACAAGCCGACCAGCGCCGGCCGACGCAACGCGTCGGTCAGCGACTTCAAGGAACTGACTCCTGGCTACAAGCCAGAACGTTCTTTGCTGCGTCCAAAGACCAAAACTGGCGGACGGAACAACCAAGGCAAAATCACCTCCCGTCACCGCGGCGGTGGACACAAGCAGAAGTATCGCGTCATTGACTTCCGTCGCGTGAAAGACGGTGTGGTGGCGACGGTTGATTCGGTTCAGTACGACCCAAACCGTACCGCCCGAATCGCCTTGCTGAAGTACCCCGATGGCGAAAAGCATTACGTGATCGCCCCCGCAGGCGTCGCTGCTGGCGACAAACTGCAAAACGGCCCTGTAGCCCCACCCGTGGTCGGCAATTGCCTGCCACTAAAAAACATCCCACTGGGCACTTCCGTCTGCTGCATCGAAATGCGTGCTGGTCGTGGTGCAGTGATGTGCCGGTCCGCTGGAACGCAAGCAACACTCCAAGCCCGCGAAGCGGACTGGGCCCAGTTGCTGTTGCCATCCGGTGAAGTTCGCCGTGTTCCAAGTGCCTGCCGTGCAACCATCGGCCAGGTTGGAAACAGTGACCACATGAACGTGGTACTTGGCAAGGCTGGACGTTCACGTTGGCTCGGTCGCCGACCACACGTTCGCGGCACAGCCATGAACCCAATCGATCACCCACACGGTGGTGGTGAAGGCCGAACGAAGGGCGGACGTCACCCAGTCAGCCCATCGGGCAAGAGCGCGAAGGGCGGAGCAACCCGTCAAAAACGCAAACCAAGTAATTCGTCGATCGTTCGCCGACGCAAGAGTCGTCGCTACGGTCAATTGAAACTCCACAAGTAGGCCACCCTTTCAGCGGCAACTCCGGTAACAAATCATGAGTCGAAGCAGTAAGAAGGGTCCTTTTGTAGACCCAAAAGTCTTTTTCAAAGTCCAGAAGGCAGCCGAAACGGGCTCCAAGGAACCGATCAAGACATGGGCACGATCCTGCACGATCGTTCCTGAATTCGTGAACGTCACGTTCATGGTTCACAACGGCCGCCAGCACATCAAGGTGCTGGTGACGGAAGACATGGTGGGACACAAACTCGGCGAGTTTGCTCCCACAAGGACCTTCAAAGGTCACGGCGGCAAGGGTAAACGCTAGTCCATAGCGGCCCTCCATCCGGTTGGTGAAATTCACGAGTCAAACGATTTAGCGACAGACATGTCCCAATTCAACGCATATCACAAGAACGCCCGCATCAGCGCACAAAAAGTGCGTTTGGTTGCTGACCTGGTTCGCGGCATGTTTGCCGACGAGGCCTTGGACACCCTGAAGTACCAACCGCAACGCGGTGCCCGGATGCTTGAAAAGGTGATCAAGAGCGCTGTCGGTAACGCCCAAGACCCTGATCAGAACAGCGGACGCAGCCACCGCATTGAAGAACTGGTCATCACCGACGTTCGCGTCGACGGTGGCCCCATGTTCAAACGAATTCAGCCGCGAGCACGCGGGATGGCGTTCATGATCAAGAAACGATCAAGCCACATTCGTGTTGGCCTGACCCACATCGAAAACATCTAAGACGGTTCCCGTTGGGCCAAACGCTCGACTCGAACAACGACACCAGACACAGCACCGTTTATTTAACCCCCTGCCTTCAGCACTCAGCACTCTCCCATGGGTCAAAAAGTCAATCCGATTGCGTTTCGTACCGGCGTCACCCGTGGTTGGGGAAGTCGTTGGTATGCCTCGAAGCAGGATTTTTCAGATCTGCTGGTGGAAGATCGCAAGATTCGCGAGTTCATCACCAAGCACCCGAAGAAATCACAATACAAGAGCGCGGGGATCGATCGCATTGAGATCGAACGCACGCGAGACGAAGTCCGAGTGATGCTGTACGTTGCTCGACCAGGTTTGATTATCGGTAAGAAGGGTCAAGAAATTGAGATCCTGCAAGCCGAACTGCAAAACTTGGTCGGTCGCCGCATCAACTTGAAAGTCGAAGAAGTCGGTCGTCCAGAACTGCAGGCCCAATTGGTTGCAGAAGACATTGCTCAACAGCTGGCAAAACGATCGAGCTTCCGACGCACGATGAAACGAATGCTCGAACAGACGATGGACGCTGGTGCAAAGGGCATCAAAATCCAAATGGCAGGTCGACTGGGCGGTGCCGAAATGGCCCGTCGCGAAAAGCAAAGTGCTGGCTCAATCCCATTGAGCACGCTACAAGCCAAGATTGATTACGGATTCACCGAAGCGATGACGCCACAGGGGCACATC
This sequence comes from Rhodopirellula sp. JB055, assembly GCF_043100905.1. Taxonomy (NCBI): domain Bacteria; kingdom Pseudomonadati; phylum Planctomycetota; class Planctomycetia; order Pirellulales; family Pirellulaceae; genus Rhodopirellula; species Rhodopirellula sp. JB055. The sequence continues at coordinate 5,043 of NZ_JBICHO010000331.1, forward strand.
GGGATTCAAGTGTGGATTAACCAAGGTACTTACGGAGACGACAACGATGGCGCTGATGCCCAAACGGGTCAAGCATCGAAAAAGCCAAAGAGGTCGTATAAAAGGTAACGCGACTCGCGGCAATACGGTCGTCTTTGGTGATTACGGTATCCAATCTCTGGATGCTGGCTGGATCAAAGCAACGACGATCGAAGCCGGACGAATCGCAGCCCAGCAATACGTTCGCGGCCAAGGCAAGCTCTACATCCGAATTTTTCCCGACAAGTCTGTGACCAGCACTCCGCTGGAAACACGGATGGGGAAAGGTAAAGGGGAGCCTGACTTTTGGGCCGCGGTCGTCAAGCCGGGAACCATTTTATACGAACTCAGTGGCGTGACCGAACAACAAGCCAAAGTGTGCTTTGCACGACTGGCGAGCAAGATGCCGGTCAAAGTCCGTTTTGTTGAACGCCGTTCTGCGTGATCGCGTTTGCGAACATGTGGATTTGGCGGGTCGATGACCGAGTTTCGGCCAACCGACTTCAGCTTACAGGAACAACGTGGATGATCGAAACATCGATTATTCCGTTGATCGGGATAGTGGAGTCGTCCGGTTCGCAAACCAAACGATTCTGGCCTTTGAACGATTCATCCCCTTTGACCTTTGTCTAATTCGATGACCAAATTGACCGAACTTCGCGAAATGAGCGACGAACAGCTCGAAGCGACTGCGAAAGAAGCCGCCGAAACCTTGTTTCGCCTGCGGTTCCAATCCCAGTCCGAACGACTGAACACGCCAAGCGAAATCAAGAAGAACCGAAAAACGATCGCTCGCGTTAAGACGATCCAAACTGAACGTCAGCTTGCTCAGCCGCAAGCCTAATTGACGAACAACACTCACCCATTCATTCACAGCACGTCCACCTAGCACCATGCCCAAACGCGTCGTAGCCGGAATTGTGACCAGCGACAAAATGAGCAAGACGCGTCGCGTCGAAATCGCTCGTTTGGTCAAGCATCCAAAATACAAGAAGTACATTCGCCGCCGCACGGTGTGTCACGTTCACGACGAGAACAATGAGTCGGGTGTTGGCGACAAGGTCGAGATCATCG
>NZ_JBICHO010000332.1:0-3249 GCF_043100905.1 Rhodopirellula sp. JB055
ACCAATGATGCCGGGCCCCCCCAGTTTGTTTTTTTTTGGGGGTGCGGCCGGGGCGCGGTGCCCTGACCTGCCCACAACCCCACGCACCCCCCCCCTCCCCCACGACGGTCAACCCTGATATTTAACTTTGACAAACCAGGAGTCGTCTTTGTTGTTTGGATCGTCGCCCGAGATGGCGTGTTAAGGGCGGGCGTTCGCCCGTTTTTTGTGTTGCTGCAGAAATCATTGGCATTCGCCCAACTTGGAATGTCAATTGTTGGTTTGACAGACCATGGCCACGCCGAGAACTCGCAACCCGCGATGGAACAATGACCAATCATCCGGCTTCGTATAGCTATGCGACCGAAGCAATCTCAACTCCGATTGCGCCGGTGAAACTGTCCGATGATGGGCCAGTCATTTGGTGCAAACTGGAGTACCACAACCCGAGCGGATCCACCAAAGATCGGATCGCTCGTTTCATCTTGGGAAAGGCAATCCGAAGCGGGTTGCTGGGCCGTGGTGATGCGGTGGTCGAAGCGTCGAGTGGCTCGACCAGCATTTCGCTTGCGTTGATGTGCGCCCAGTTTGGTTTGCGATTCACTGCGGTCATGCCGCGCGGGGTGAGTTCCGAACGGATCAAGATGATTCGAGCGTTTGGAGCCGAAGTGATCCTGACACCGGCGGAGGAAGGTGTGGGCGGAGCGATGGCATTGGCAGATGAGATCGCCGGTCGAGGAGAAGCGTTCGCAAGCAAGCAGTTTGAGAACCCAGACAACCCGGCGGCACATCGCTATCAAACCGCCGCGGAAATCATCGCTCAAGTTCCTTCTCGTTCGGTGGATGCGGTCGTCAGTGGGGTCGGAACGGGTGGTACCTTGGTCGGTCTGTACCAGGGGTTCTGCGATTTTGGATGCATCACTCGGCCGGTGCTGGCTCGGCCGGTCTGCTCCGATGGCCTGTATGAGCTGGAGTGTTCCAGTTTCAGCAAGAAGATACCGGGTGTGGTGGAAAGTGCTTCGGCAATCTTCCGCGATGCCCATCTGCCTGGACTCAGACAAGTCGATGTGAAAGACAGCGTGGCTTTGGCCTGTTGTCGCCAACTGATCCGGCGTGGATTTCCCGTCGGGCCAAGTTCAGGGTTGAACTTCGCCGCGGCCCTGGAAGCCGCGCGCGATCTCCCGCCCGATGCAACCATTGTCACGGTCTTTCCCGACCGCATGGAACGCTACTTCTCGACGCCGTTGTTCAGCGACTCAGTGGAAGAGTTGGAATGCGATCCTGCCCAGACATGTTGCTGACCAGGACCGATGACTGAATCGAGTGACAATCAAAGAGCGACCGGGACGGTTTTGCATTGTGATTTCGCTTGATGGCCAACAGCCCATTTCGATCCATCGATTTTGGGTTGGATATGGCCATTGGCCAACAAAGACGATCGGCGATTAAGGCTTCGAAACGGACACGTCAAGCGACCAACAGTGGTCCATTGGATTTGGGGTTGGGAACAAACATTTCGCGTTGTCTTCGACGGTTCCATTCGAGGCGAACTGGTATGAATGACTCTGGAGGAGACCATGTTGAAGGCTATGGGTGGGATCGAGGTGTCTCATCGTGATAGGCCGCCACGGAACAGTCGAATTGATTGTCGATCGAAAACAGGAAATCTTTCTGAAATCTTGATGGGTCTTGATGGGTCTTGATGGGTTCCGTGTTCTCCTTTCTGGTCTGTTTGATGCCGTTCGAGTAACCCTTGTTGGATTGTTGGTGACACTCCAACCAAATGAATGCGGGTTTCCAGGGTGATTCTCAAGCGAAAAAGGTTTGACACTGAAAGGGGAAGCCATATGCTCGGGTTCGGGCGGACAGGGTGTGCAACCGCAAACACTTTATTGCTGCCGACAAATGGAAGATTAAGGATGAGTTTCAACCAAAAGTTTTCAAACAGGATCGATCGATGCGTGGTCATGCTTGGGGTTCTGCTGCTCGTCGGTGGGCTGCCTTCGCGTGAGGCGAGTGCTCAAGACGGGATGTTGGGTGGCCATGCCGCCTTCGAGTAGCTGTTGCTGAAGACGCTTGATGCTCGCACCGCATTGCAGTCGGGGGAATTCGAGTATGAGATGAGCAAGGCCGATCCCGAAAAGACAGTGAAGTGGAAGCAGAAGGGGCTGTACTGCTACGACGACACCAAGTCGACAACATTTCACTACTTGGAACGCTTCACGGAAGACGATGTGAAACTGGATCGAAAAGCTTCTTTTTGGGGAGGATGCAATTTTCGATTTCCGCCGGAGCAATCATTGTTGATCGAGTCGACTTCGCACATCGCAATGCGACTGGTTTTGGAGGCGAACTCTCAGCGGAGAGAAGTCAGCCCGTTTGATTTCCGCTCGTTTGGATTCGGTTTACTGGGCGACTTCGACAGAAAAACAACCTATTACAAAACACTCTTCAATCATATGGAGAACGGGAAAGATGCTGTGACCGTCGTCGACCCGCGTGAGCTACAGAACCCCTTGCTGCAGAAGAAGGCGATCAAGACGTTTAACGTCGGTGGGATTGTTTTGTCAATTGATACAGGGAGAGGTTATTGGCCAGTTCGGGCAGTACTCGATCAACCTGCCGTGAAACGCAGCGCGGATGGTCGGCTCGTTGTGGATGGCGAAAAACGAATTGGAGTATCGAAGTGTGAGATCGACCTGATTGAGGTGGACGACAAATGGGTCCCTCGCTGGGTAACTTATTCAGATGCTCGGGATGAAGTGAAGATTCATTTCACTTGGAAAAGTGTGAATGCAAAGCCAGATAAAATGGACTTTTCTGATCAACGTCTTCTTCGTTTGATCGAGAAGAACAATGATCAATAAGCAGGTCGTCAGGAATGACCGGGCAGTACCATGTGAGCCGATTCGGCGTTCGCCTGGACTGCGAAATGTTTGGTGTCGTGGAGCGTATTTGTTGGCGCAGGTTTTCATTTGAATTGTCCTGGCTCCCCTCGCCCCGCCTCGAGGTCGTGCAGTTTATCGAGGCCGCGTTTGAGCTGGTTTCTGATGATGCACCTCTCCCGAAACGAAGTTTGGGGGGGAGGTCGAGCGACGCCGTTCAGGCGTACGCGAGGGAGGGGGCCGAGCATGGGAACCGGCGCGGATTGCCCCACCCCCGCAAAAACCCGGAAACCAACCGTTACCCCACCCACCCCCCCCCCCGGCCGGGTATCAAATAGGTTATGTGCCAACACAAAAAAAAAAGCCAAAAACCAAACGACGGCGG
>NZ_JBICHO010000333.1:0-5189 GCF_043100905.1 Rhodopirellula sp. JB055
GGCGGCTTCCAAGGTGCGGCCGCGTTGATGAAGTGCGAGCCCCAGCAACACAGCGGGCTCGAGGTCATCATGGGATTGCGTCAGGACATTGTCCGACGCGAGAAGCCTGATGACTTGATCGGAGTCGCTGCGGAGGTGAGCAATCCGGGCGCGTTGCAGCGTTTCTTCGGAGATCTTTTTCATGGGACCAACCAGGATGACGGGGAGCGATGCCACGAGAAAATTCGCGGCATTCTGTCATGGCTGGCTGGCATCGCCGGGACATGAAATTCGCGGCCGTGATTCAGCCCGAACGTCAGTCACCTAGCATCGCTTGCTGGCTGTTGAAACCAGTTGCTTATTGCGACTGGTTCTCAGGATGGTAGCAATTTGACGATTTGCGTCAACATCGGTTGCGAAAAAGAAATGGAGGCCAATCGCTGAGTGTGGTCTTCACTTGTCGCGGGTCGCGATGGATTGACGCGGGGCTCTGATAGCACGCGGTTGCCCGCCGGGGGCAGCCGCGTGATGTGGGTTTCCGTCGGCAGAATCCGGCATTTTCGGGCCTTCACCGTCCGGTGGCCGTTATGGCAGTTCCTTGTCTCCTTCCATGGACTGCATGGATTCCATTTCCAATTCACGTTCCTTGGCTTTGTATGCTTCGATGGCCGCCTGATCGGCACCTTCGGTAACGGGTTTGGGTGAGTCGTCGGAGCAGCCGGCGAGGAAACCAACAAGACATGCGATTGTGATTGTGTACCGCAAGGAAGATCGTTTTGTGAGCGAGTTTTTAGATTGGAGCATCGGTCGATCGTGTGGGTTGGGGATTGCGAAGACGCGAAGAGGAGTTGTCGGAAAAACGAAGGGCAACTTCGGCGAAGTTGCCCTTCGCGGGATGAGTGACTTCGACCGGGTCAAAAGGCTGCAGGCGTGTCTCAGGGGGCTGTGCCTTGATCACACCTCGCGTCTTGATTGGCGGTCACTTCGTCGGACAGGTCAGAATTCTTCGTCGATCACTTCTTTCGCCGCGCGAGTACCGAGTGCTCCCCACAATCCGTAGGGACTTTGGCTGCCGGGCGCACGTGCTCCCGTTCCGTTCACCCAAACATCGCCATGGTTTCGGTTGCCGGCATCGATCGAGTCCGTGACGAACTTCACGGCACCATCGCCCATCAGCACGTGCACACCGCCTTGATGGCGACTGGACATTGGGGCGGTGCCCGAGAGGTCATCACCATTGTGCCGGGCGCAGTAGATGTCGTTTGGCGGAAGGATGGTGAAGCATCCGTTGAAGATTTGTTTGAAGTCGGCCCAACGGAATCCACGTGCACGAGTTTCGCGAGAAGCACCGTTCAGCCAAGTGGTTGGACGCGCCGGATCCACAAAGGTATCGCACACACCTGGATTGTCTCGGATGGCCGCGTTGGCCGCTCCATTGCCGCCCAGGGTCCCGCCATCATTGGGCAGACTCAAGCGAGCGTCTCGGTCACCGAGGTAAGTCGCAATCTCTCCCATCGCAATGGTATTGGACAGACCATCCAAGATGTCGCGAAAGCGTCCGCGTGCATCGCGAGGGCGAAAGAAACCTCGGTGCCCCGCCTGGGCACGAGTGAATCGATAGGTGGACACAGGTTCGAGCAAGTCGCCGTCCCACGGGCCAACCATGGTTTCCCAAGATCCGTCGCCCAAGCAGGAGGCGTAGTTCGATCGCCCGAGTGCTGGCAAGCCAACGCCCGGGTCGCTTGGGCAACGAAAGCCGGGGATCTCCGTTGCCCACGGCGTGTAATCAATGTTGTCCGGGGTCGGCCCCATGGCTTGGAAGTCGATCACACCGTCACCGTCGAAATCCATGGGGTTGCTGATCTGTTCCCACAATCCTTGCTGTTCGACAAATGGCAGGATTCCAACCAGCGTGCTCAAGCGGCGATTGTTGGCCGTTGCATTGCTGTTCCACCACGCACTGCCGCTGCTTGGAGTGGAAACGGTGCCGATCCCGTTGGCCGGAATCCGGTCATACGCGGAGTGATAGTTGTGAATCGCGAGCCCGATTTGTTTGAAATTGTTGCTGCAGCTCATCCGCCGAGCCGCTTCGCGCGCCGCTTGGACCGCTGGTAATAGCAGCCCGACCAAGACACCGATGATCGCGATGACCACCAAGAGTTCGACCAGCGTGAACGCTGATTTTTTCGCGTTGTGATGAGAAGTAGTTGGCACGAAGACACCTTTAAAAAGACAGGAAGGGGGAATCTGCACCAATAATCCAGTGGGATTTCTTCAAAACGATTGATTTTTGCGACTGGCGAGCAGAAGATTGCGACACCCCTTTGTCGAGTGGAGTGGGACGCATCATTTTCGCGTTAATGACGCTGTTTGCGGCGCTAGAATCTGTTTGTTAACCTCGGTGATGTGTATAGATTTCCAGGGTGGACACTTAGGTGTAATAATATGCGTCCTCTTGGCGGCGTTTTGCGACCTCTTCTTTCCGAATCCGAGGCGACATCCGGTGAATTCCAGCCAACGACCCAAAATTGCATTGCTGGTGGAGGTCTCACGGGCCTACGGCCGCGAGCTTCTTCGAGGGATCTCGCTGTTTGCGCGGACGAAAGGCGATTGGTCCTTGTTGCACGAAGAGATGACGATCGATTCGGTTGTGCCCGATTGGATTTCAAGAACACGTGTCGATGGTGTGATCGCACGGCTGGATCATCACAGCATTGATCCTCTTCGAAAATTGCGAGTGCCAATTGTGGATGTGCGAGGCAACCGGAAATTTCCGGGCGTGCCACAAGTTGTCGCCGACAACCAACGCATCGCTGAGATGGCCTTCGAACATCTTTGGGAACGCGGCTTTCGACGTTTTGCGTTTTGCGGATTTCGATTCGCGACTTATTCGGACGCCAGGTTGGGCGCGTTTCGCAAATTAGTCGAGAAAGCTGGTTGCCCGTTCACCGAACATCAATCGCCGGGCGCTCCTGGCATCACATTGAGAGAGCTGGAACGAGCCGGCGTGGTCGAACAAGAGGCTTTGGTCGAATGGTTGTCGACGTTGGAGCGGCCGACTGGATTGTTTGTGTGCAACGACATTCGTGGCCAACAGGTTCTCAACGCGTGTCGGTTTGCCAACATCGCGGTACCCGATGATGTGGGGGTGATCGGGGTCGATGATGACGACACCATTTGCTCGATCTGTGATCCGTCACTTTCGAGTGTGCGGCCAAATGCGGAGTTGGCGGGATACCGAGCGGCTGAGATCTTGCAACAAATGCTCAATGGATGGGTGCCCGACACAGAGGTCGAACGCATCCCGCCGATTTCGGTGACGGAGCGATTGTCGACCAAGGTCGTTGCAGTCGAAGACGCGGAACTGGCTCGAGTGTGTCGCTTCATTCGTCAGAACGCTTGCAGTGGGATCAATGTCGGTGACGTGGTGGAGTTCACTTCACTTTCGCGCCGACAACTCGAACGACGTTTTCGCGACGTGCTGGGACACACGCCTCATCATCAAATCACGATGACGCAATTGGAACGTGTTCGCCAGTTGCTGACCGAAACTGACATGACGTTGGAACAAATTGCTCCGCTTGCTGGCTACAGTCACAAAGAGAGTTTGGGAGCGGTCTTCAAACGTGAGACCGGGCAATCACCCGGTGAGTACCGCACGGAACAACAGACGCTCGGAAAAGCTGCGAAAAAGGAGCTTGATTCCGGTGAGTAGCGTCCGTGGGGCGAAGTGACATTGAAATGCAAGAAGTGACATTGAAATGAAAATGGTTCGAGTGAATGCAAATGGTGAATTCAATGGAAGGTTTGAAACGAGTGGGCTCGCTGGGGCCGGTTCTTCATGCGAGCGTTTTGCTCGCGTTGATCGCGTGGGGTGGCGTCACAGCCAACGCGGCTGAGTCCGGTTCGGCTGAGTCCGGTTCGGCTGGGGCAACTGCGGATCAAGACAGCCAGCGGCCCCCGAACATCTTGTTCATCTTCGCTGACGACTGGGGCTGGGGGGATTTGTCCTGCCATGGGCATCCGTATGTGAAGACACCAAACATCGACCGTTTGGCTCGGGAAGGTACAGACTTCCACCGATTCACGGTCGCCAGCGGAGTCTGCTCCCCGAGCCGAACGGCGGTGATGACGGGACACTTCCCGGCTCGGCACAACATCGACGGCCATTTTGCTTGGGTGCCCAGCAACGCGAAACGCAACATGCCCGATTGGTTGGATCCCAACGCGGTCACTCTGCCAAGATTGCTCCAATCCGGCGGCTATCAAACGGCGCACTTTGGTAAGTGGCACCTGTCCAACGACATGATTCCTGATTCGCCCACGCCAGCGGCTTATGGATACGATCAATACGGCGCATTCAATTGCTCAGGCGAGCAGATGCCGGTTCATGAGGATGCGAAGGAAACGATCGCGTTCATTGAATCATCGCATGCTGAGGGCAAGCCATTCTTTGTCAACCTTTGGATTCATGAACCACACACTCCGTTTCATGTGATTCCCAAGTACCGTTGGCGTTTTCGTGAACTTGGGTTGGACGATGCCGACGAGATTTATGCGGCGGTGTTGTCGCACGCGGATGATCGAATCGGTGAAGTCTTGGATGCTTTGGATCGAATGGGTTTGACGGATGAGACCTTGGTTGTCTTCAGTTCGGACAATGGGCCGGCGCGCGGATCAGCCAATGCCAAATTGGAATTGAGCTACGACACGGCGACGGGAGCCGGTTTTGGTATCGGTGCATCAAAAGGGATCACGGCAGGTCGCAAGGGATACAAAGCGTCGCTGTTTGAAGGCGGCATCAATGTGCCATTCATTGTTCGTTGGCCAGGAAAGGTGGCCGCGGGACAAACCAACGATTCGGCAATGATGAGCGGAGTCGATCTGCTGCCGACTTTTTGTGATGTCGCCGGTGTTAAGTTGCCTGCGGACTACCTGCCCGATGGAGTCAGCCAGGTTTCTGCGTTGAAAGGCGAAGCGAATTTCGGGCGTTCCAAGCCGCTGTTTTGGAAGTTCGCTTCGCGTTGGCCGCCGCGAGCAAACCATCCGCACCACTGGGCTTCGTACTGCGTGGTGAGCAACAAGTGGAAACTGCTGACGAACGAAGACGCGAGCTACGTCGAACTGTATGACATTGTGTCCGATCCCTATGAATCAACTGATTTGAAAGAATCGCAATCGAATACGGTTGCCAGTCCGTCGTGCAGACC
>NZ_JBICHO010000334.1:0-19081 GCF_043100905.1 Rhodopirellula sp. JB055
CTCGATCTCATTGCCAACCACCTCCGATTGCTGCTCGGGCGACAGTTGCTGCTGAGTTCCGGTCAACGCGAGCGTTTCATATCGGTTGGTGGCAAGGACCAGCGCGACGCCATCTTGGCCGTCGGGTCTGCTGCGCGGGCCTCGCTGACGCGTCGATCGGGCGGGAAATGTCTGGCGGACGCGTTTTGAAGTTTCGCTTTTCTCAAATACGGAAGCGTCAGCGAGGAAAAAACGATGTTGACTTAGCCGCGCTGACGCGTCGGGTTATGGAAAAAAAAATGCCTCAAGCAAAAACGCAACTTCAAAACTGACGCGTCGGGTAGCCAGGAGAAGTGGATGTGTCTTTTTGAGGAATGGTGGTTGAGCGAGTACTGTAAATTGGGTGCGGGAAAGAAGCTTCCGGGGCCTGAGACCGCTCGTCAGTCCTGGTCAATCGTTTCTGCACGATCACGTTCCTCGTCTTGTTTGACAACTCAATCGTTCACCTCAACTGGGCATCTCGTTGAAACGCATGCCTCGCACAGACGACCGCAGTGAGCCACAGGGAAGATGCCGTGCTGTGAAGAGTCGCCGTTGGCGGTGGACGATGCGGCTGATGGCTGTGTTGATCGCGTTCCTGCCGGTTGTGATGTTGGAATTGGGGTTGCGTTTCATCAACTATGCCGACGACGAGGCAATCGACTACGATCCCTACGTGGGGCTGCATCAGCTTCGCCCGCTGTTTGTTCTGAATGAAGATGCGGATCGATGGGAGATTCCACCGGAACGATACAACTTCTTTCGGCCCGAATCGTTCCCGGCGAAGAAAGCACCGGGGACTCGACGGGTGTTTGTGTTGGGCGGGTCGACGGTTCAAGGTAGACCCTATGCGACGGAGACCGCTTTTTCGACTTGGTTGCGTTTGTGGTTGGAATCGGCCGACGATGACGCGAAGTACGAAGTCATCAATTGCGGTGGAACAGGTTACGCCAGCTACCGGGTGGCCAAGATTCTGGACGAAGTCTTGGAACACGAACCCGATGCGATCGTGCTGTACACCGGTCACAATGAATTCTTAGAGGACCGTACCTACGCGCATGTTCGCGAGATGGGAGCGGTCAGGCGTTGGGCAACCGCGATCGGATCCAAGTTGCACTCGGTTCGCTGGTTGCAATCGTTGTTCATTGCGTCGCAAGAACGAACGGAGTTGGCTGCGAATGTTGACATGAAGTTGGACCATCCTGGTGGATTGGACAGCTATCAACGCGATCCTGCATGGCAACGTGGTGTGGAAGAACACTTTGCAGCCACACTGGAAAAGATGGTTGAACGAACACAGAAGAAAAACCTGCCGCTGATCGTGTGTGTGCCCGCATCGGAGTTGGTCAACACGCCGCCGTTTAAAATGCAAATGCGAACGGATTGGACGGACGAAGAGGAGGCTCGTTTTCGGTCCGCCTGGGCGATCGCTTGTGATCTGGATCAGAGTCCAACGCGGCGCATCGGCGCCCTTCGTGAATGCTTGCTGATCGACCCGGCTCATGCCGGGGCGAATTATGCCTTGGGGCGACTTCTATATGACCAGGGTGATTGCGATCAGGCTCGCCCCCAATTGATCGCGGCTCGTGACCATGATGTTTGTCCGTTGCGAGCACCGAGTGCGATCATTCGGGCAATTAGGTTGATTGCCGATCAGTACGGTGTCCCGCTGGTCGACACGCCAGCGTTGCTGGACGAGCGAAATGTCCATGGCGACATGATTGCGGACCAAGTTCCTGACCCGGGGCGTTTTGTCGATCATGTGCACCCGAGCATTGCGGGGCACCAAAAGATCGCTGCCGCCTTGGCACTGGGATTCGAAAAGCTTGGCTGGGTCGAGCTGACCGATTCCAGCGCGGAGCTCTACGCGAATGCCGTCAAAGAGCACCTTGGGATGCTCGGGCAGGATTACTACGTTCGTGGCAAGCAGCGTTTGGAAGGGCTGCGTTTGTGGACCCAGGGACGGGCGGGGCAACTGGCGACCGAAATCGATGAGGAATCATCCAGTTTGCAAGGCACTCGTCCACTACCCTAAAAACAACTCGTGACAGACCACTCGTTCCGTGCCCGACCGTTGGTTCTTCCACGGCCAAGCCGAGCGGATCAGTAGCCGGAGGCGCCGGTTGCGGTGATATTGATCGCAGGCATGCCGAGTTGTTGGCGGGCTTCGCCAAGCATCTCTGCGGTTCGGCTGGCGCCGCAGCGGGTCACCCCAAGGGCTCGCACTTCGAGCAGGGTCTTCAGGTCGCGGACGCCACCAGCAGCTTTGACTTGAACGTTCTCGCCGGAGTGTTGCCGCATCAAACGCAGGTCGTCCATGGTCGCGCCGCCGGTTCCGTAACCGGTGGAGGTTTTGACCCAGTCGACTTGGAGATCCGTGCAGATCTCACACAGGCGAATCTTGTGTTCGTCCTGCAAGTAACAGTTCTCGAAGATCACTTTGATCTTTTGCCCGGCAGCATGCGTCAGTTCGGTCACCACGCCGATCTCGTTTTGAACGTAGTCCCAGCCACCGCTGAGCACCTGCGAGATGTTGACGACGAAGTCGAGTTCTTCGCAGCCGTCTTGGATCGCTTGCTCGGCTTCGGCTTTCTTGATCGCAGTGGTGTGGCCGCCGTGAGGGAACCCGATCGTGGTCGATGCTTTCACGCCGGTACCGGCCAGTCGTTCGGCACAGCGTTTCAGATAGTACGGCAGGATGCAAACACTGGCGACTTCGTAGGCGATCGCCAGCTCGATTCCGGAATCCAAGTCCGATTCGGTCAGCGTGGGTGGAAGCAAGGAGTGGTCCACCATTTTGGAAACGTCGTGGTATTGGTAGTCAGCCATGGTCAGCAGTGTCCGGGGAGCGTTAGCGAAGCAGGGAGGTGTTTCGAGCTGCGAATGTGGTGAATCGAAACGTCAAGAGCTTACCGCCGGAGCGACGCGTCCACAATCAAAGCGTCCGATCTGAGAGCCGACGCGAAGACACGCGGCACGATGATTGGGAGCGGTCCGGCGGGGGCGTGCACCGAAGAAGCGGATTGTTAGGATACGCCCGACATCACAGGACTCGACGGAAACGATCCATGACACTTCATCCGCAAGCTCAAACATTCCTCGCTTGGTTGCGAGAAGCTCAGCCTCCACGTTGGGAGCAACTCGGTGTTGAAAAAGCTCGACGCGGGTTCTCGGCTTTGGTGGATAGCTTTGGCGATGGGCCGGAGATGCAGGCCATCGAAGATCGCTTGGTGGAGGAAACGACCGGCGAGGGGCAACGGTTGTCCGTGCCGGTGCGGGTGTACCGTCCGCTCGGTTTGTCGAATGAGGCGCCAGTGGTCATGTTTTTCCATGGAGGTGGCTGGGTGCTCGGCGACGTTGAGTCGCACGACACGACTTGCCGTCGTTTAGCGGAGGCTTCAAGGGCTGTGGTGGTATCGGTCGATTATCGGCTGTCACCTGAGTCGCCGTTTCCTGGGCCTGTCTGGGATTGCTTGGTAGCGACGAAAGCAATTTCGAATATGGCGGGTGCGCTTGGGGTGGACGCGAATCGTTTGGCTGTGATGGGCGACAGTGCCGGTGGCAATTTGGCCGCGGCGGTGACGCTGCTAGCGAAGGATGATCCGGATGTCTCGGTGAAGTACGCCGTGTTGGTTTATCCCGTCGTGACGCCAGCGTTCGATTCAGGTTCCTACCGCGAATTTGAATTTGGGTTTGGTTTGACCAAGCAGACGATGCAGTGGTTTTGGGCGAACTACTTGGGTCGAGAGGGGGCGGACTTGTTTGACGTCGATGCCTGCCAGAATGTGGAGCCGTTGGCGGATCTGATGAAGGCAGATTTTCGTGGATTTCCTGCGACGCATGTTTTGGTGGCGGGGTACGACGTGTTGCGCGACGAAGGCTTGACGCTCGCGGACAGGTTGGAAGCATCCGGTGTGAGCGTGAGCCGCGAAACCGCGTCGGACATGCTGCATGGATTCATTCATTTTGCCGGCCGGTTTGAAACAGGTGTCACGACCATGCGATCGCTTGGCCGCCGAATCGCGGACCAGCTTGTTTGACGGTTTGGGCTGGCAGGGCCTGTTCGATTCTGGCCCGTGTGGACCAATTGCTTCGCCGCGAAACGCCTGCGATTTCCTGAGCATGCAGCCAGTTTGGTGGGCGTGATGTGATCCTGTGGGGTGGTTTTTGTGCTTGGCTTTGCTCATTAGTTAGCGCAGGGTTTTGGTGCTCTGTCTTAGTTGTGGTGTGAGTTCAAGAGCCCTCGGTGCGTGAGTAAGTCATTTTTTTGAATGTTTTGAGCGATTGGCGTGTGACTCGTTTTATTAGGTCTGCTAATCTATGGATTCGGGCTGTTTTCATGTGCCCCGGATGGAGGGTGCACAGCAGCTCTGCCGCCCTTGCCTCATTCCCAGGTGGATTTTGATGAAGAGAACAACGCGACGAGCCAGCAGCGGTTTCACTTTGGTGGAATTGTTGGTGGTGATTGCCATCATTGGTGTTTTGGTGGGATTGCTGCTTCCGGCAGTGCAAGCGGCTCGAGAAGCGGCCCGACGAATGTCCTGTTCCAATAACTTCAAGCAGCTTGGGTTGGCGCTTCACAACTACCACTCCGCCTACAACCAATTGACTCAGCAAGGCGGCGGATCCGGGACACCGACCACCAGTGCTTTGTTGACCAACCGCGAGCGTTTGTCGGCGATGGTTGGGTTGACGCCATTCATCGAACAGCAAGCGGTCTGGGAGCAGATCTCCAACCCGTATCGCGGGTCCGGCGGAACCGATTGGCCTCCGATGGGACCAGCCGCATACAACTCAAGCTACGAGCCCTGGCGGACTCAGATTCCAACATTGCTGTGCCCTTCCGATACCGCGCCGATTGGAACCGTTGCGTTTGGTCAGTTGAACTACGGTTTTAGTTTTGGGGACTCCTTTTGGAACTGCAACAACACTCGGAACAACGCTGGCACGCCGCGAAACATCGGTCAGCACCGTGGTTTCTTCAAAGATCGATTTGTCACACGATTTCGCGATGTCCTGGATGGGCTGAGCAATTCCATCGCGATGGCGGAGATCCAGCGAAGCAATGGTTCGCGAGAATTGGCGGGAGATGTGCTGGTTCGAAATGGTAGTGGCAACACGATGCGGAACAATCCAAAGGCTGAAATCCTCGAGTTCGCTCGCGATCCTGAACGTCCGTTGTTCTATCGTCCCGGCGTGACGCTGGCGGTGGACACCAGCGGCCAAGGCAATCGTTTTCGCGGTTCAAATTGGGCCCAAGGTGAGCCCATGATGTCTGGAGTGGGGCAGACCTTTCCTCCGAACTCTGTCAACGCGGTTCGAGGCAATGGGGATGCCAACGGACCCGGCGGGGTCTTCTCGGCGGGCAGTCGCCACCAGGGAGGGTGCCATGTGTTGATGGGGGATGGTGCGGTCAAGTTCATCACCGACAGCGTGGACACGGGCAACACCAACCAAGGGCCGATCGGTACCACCGCGCCTGGAGCACCGCCAGCAGGTTCCGCTAGCAACTACGGCGTGTGGGGTGCAGCCGGCAGCATCAACGCGAGAGAAACATCGACGTTGGAGCAGTAGTCGTCTGCCCGAAGGTAGTGTTCGCGTTGCATTACTGAGGATGCGCGTTCGTTTCTTTGTTTGTATCCATGAATTGTGAGAAGACTGTGAGTTCGATTTTGAAAATGTCAGGCGTGTGGTTGTTGGCCGTTTGTTTGTCAGGTTGCGGTTCCAGCAACGAAGTAACGGTGAATCCGGAACCCGAGATGACCGAGGAAGAGTTCTTGGAGATGGATGCCGAAAGCGACCAAGCTCGCGAAGAAGCGATTCGCGACGGGAGTTGACCCGAGTTCGCGTTGCTCTCGTTTCGTGTCACTGGATCGCTGCGACAAGCCGAGTTCCCCATGGGGCTCGGCTTCTTTTCGATGTCTCGAGCGTCATCGATCGCAGCTTGGCGAGCGTCGTGACGGTCCGCGAAGCGTCAGGGTAGATCCGTTGTCCTCAAGCTTTCCGTCGGGCTGCTCTGGACCTCCGAGCCACATCGCAACCCAATTCATTTTCAAACGTTCGCGTCAGACCCCTCCGCCGCAACGAAGAAGCAATGACTGGCGTAGTGGATGAGGCCACGAATCCTCATCCACGGGACTCGTCGCCTCGTCCGCTACGAAACCCCTTGCTTCATCGTGCGTGGCTAACCACGCAGGCGATCGCGGACGGATGATAAGCAAATTTGCAATTCACAAATGTCAATTTGACTTTTTCAATGCTTCCGATCGACGAAAGAATCGGTTTCGACTGGTGAAGACACCCGTGCCATTTGGGAAGGAGGGGCCGCTTCGAGGCGGTCGAAGGTGGCCTGCGTCAATGTGTTGCCGGTTGGTTGCTTTCCTGCCGTGCGTTAGGCTGCCGCACGAACGAGTCCGAGTTCTTTCCGGAGTGATTCTATGATGTTGGCCGCATCGCTGACGGAGATGCCCACCGCGTCCGCACCCGCTTGGGTGATGGTGTTGTTCGCTGTTGTGATGATGGCGACTTACGTCGGGGTCGCGATCGAACGCTTTCACAAGACCGTCGCGGCGCTGTGTGGTGCCGCAGTCTTGGTGATCCTGAGCGTCGCGCTGGGGTTATTTGAATACCCAACGATCTACAACTTTCTGAAAGAAGACCTCAACATCTTCGGCGTCATCATCGGCACCGGGATTTTGGTGGATGTCGTCGGCAAAAGCGGGCTGTTCCACTTCATCAGCATGTGGATCGTGAGAATGACAGGTGGTCAAGCAACGCGATTGTTCATGACGTTGTGCGTGGTCACGTTCTTGTTCGTCAGCGTGTTGACGATCGTCCCCGCGATGTTGATTCTCAGCTCGTTGGTTTTGGTGATCTGCCGGTCGCTTGGTTACAAGCCGATGCCGTTGTTGTTGTCGGTGGCGGTGTGTGCGAACAGCGGCGCGATCGCGACGTTTGCCAGTGGTTTGCCGAACATCATGATCGGAACCGCAGCCGGGATTCCTTACGTTGACTTCTTGCGAGTGTCGTTGCCCTACGCCGTGGTCAGTTTGGTCATCGCGATCGCTGGGCTGCGTTGGTTCTTTCGGAACGATTTGCCATGGAAGCAGTCCGAGGAGGACAAGGTCGCTTTGAAGCAACAGATCGAGGGTTTTGATCCTTGGGCATTGGTGGAAGACAAACGCGTCTTGCTGCGAAGCTCTTTGATCTTGTTGAGCACGGTGGTTGGTTTCGCGTTGGCACAACCGCTCGGCGTGGGCATGGATTTTGTCGCGATGGTGGGAGCCACTGCCGCGTTGCTGTTCTCTGGTAAAGGCGTCGAGGATGCGATCGGCAAAGTGAACTGGACCGTGATTTTGTTCTTCATGGGGTTGTTCATCATCATCGGATGCGTCAAGCACACCGGAGCACTGAAATGGGTGGCGCAGCAAGTCGTGATGGTGTCCGACAATCGGATCGAATTGTTGGTTCCACTGATGGGCGGTTTCTCGGCCGTGGCCAGCTCGATTGTCGACAACATTCCGGTCGCCGCGACGTTGATTCCGATCGTCCAAGATGTTTCAGGTGGCGAAACCGGCGTGCCTGCTGAACCGTTGTGGTGGACGTTGGTGATTTGCTGCAATTTGGGTGGCAACGGAACTCCGATTGGGTCGATCTCCTGCGTGATCGCGATTTACGCATTGAAGCGGGAGGCCGGCATTCACGTTGGCTGGGGCACGTTCCTGAAACTGGGGGGCGGCATCATGGTGGTGCAAGTCATCGGCGCGATTTTCTATGTGATGTGGATGCACCATCAGGGGTACATTCCTGATATCACGGCGGTGCCGACGTTGCCTGTCCACTGAGATTTCTTTTCTAGCGAGCGACTAAAGTAATGGATCAATCACCCGACTTGGATCGTGATGTCGATGATGCGATGCGGATGTTCGAACGAGCGAAAGTGGGATCGGCGACGCCACTGACGCCGATTCGGCCGGCCCGTGTGATCTTGGTGTTGGATGGTTCACCCCAGGATGCGACCTCGATCGAAACCGCCAAAACGCTTCGTGAAGAATTCAATACCGAGACGTTGGTGCTGGACGCTCGCGACAACGTGGAGACGACCGATGGGCCCACGGAAGATGCGATCCAGGCGGCTCGTCAAATGAGTGGTGGCCGCGCGATCGCTCGTGGCGAAGGCGAAGCGTTTGAGGTCATTCTGCAGGCGTTGCGAACTCACGACGTGAACATGGTCATTGTGCCCTGTCCCTTTGGACGCTCGTTTGAACGCGTCGGCACAGACAGTGTGGGCACCGTGATGGACGTGCTGCTTTCACGCTGTCCGGTTCCGATATTGGTGACACGCCGAGCCGATCAAGTCTTCCAAACATGTCGCAAACGCGTCCTGTTGATGGCGGGCAGTGAATGCGACGTCGAAAGTCGAGCGGCGGCGTGGGCGTTTGGTTTGGCAGCGCCCGGAGCGGAGGTTTCGTTGAACTTGGTTGTTGAGAAAGAGCACTTCGAAAATGTGCGAAGCATTTTGGAGTCGCTTCGTCCTGGTGAAGCGTTCGATGTGGAGAATTTGAGCGTCGCACTGGCGCAGGCTCACACACAATTGCATGCCGCGATGAATGCGACCGCACGCGAGATGAAGATGAACTACGCATTGATCCCGCAAGCCGGCGAGCTCGCACCGCCGCATCCACTCTCGGATTCGACGCAGCAATTGCTGGTCATGCCATTGGAAGTCGACGACCGATTCATCCAAGGCTTTGTGAACGATCGCCTACGTCGCAGCCCGCATCCACTGTTGATCGTGCCTGGGCACGTGATCGCGGAGTGATCTCCTGGTGGTCGGTCTGCAGCCCCGTAGCGAAAGTCGTGAAGGCTTACGGGGGTTGTGTCAGGCAAGTCGAAACTCGTGACGGCTTGGTGATTGGATCCGAACGCGAAGCGTGACTTTTGAATTTGCGTTTTTCCTCGAATGGCCAACGGCCTCGTTCAACATAGCCAGGGGCATCGTCCCTGGAGCGGAAAAACACGGCCCCATTTTGGCCAACGGCCAAATTCAATTCAACGCGTGTGGGTGATGTTGGCCGTTGGCCAACTCATTTCTCTTCGTTCGTGATCCCCGGGGCGATGCCCCAGGCTACGATGACGAAGGCCTTTGGCCAACAAAACCGAATGCAAAAGCGCAACTTCAAAAGTCGTGCTTCGGGTTGTGATTGAAGGCGGTTGGTGCGGTCCAATTTAAATCGCGTGAAAACCGTGTTGGCCTGCATTCTTGGGGGCCTGCGTCGTTAGGACCGCCCCCGTTGGGGCTTTGCAATCTTGGGGCCGCCTCAACCCAGGGCGTTGCCCTGGGCTGGCATAGGTCTGCCCCGTTGGGGCGAAGTCACTCTTCATCCCTGCGGGATGAAACTTGGGCAAGGTTTACCCAACGCCAAACGGCAGTCACATGATCGCACCCAATCATTTCTCGGCTTGTTGATCGATTCGTCAATGACGTTTTGACACTCGTAGGATCGGCACTCTTGCCCGTCCGAGTGGCGGATGTCGGCCAAGAGTGGCCGACCTGCTCAGGCTTCTTGGATCCAAGCCCGGGCGTCTTCGATGTTCGCGTGGTCGAAGTATTTGACGGCGGCTTTGGTGAACGGCTTGCAGAAGGGTGCCATGCCGGCTTCCCACTTCGATTCGCCGACGAGTGCGAGTCGTTCGATATCGCTGAAATGTTTCATTGCGAACTTGGTATCGGCCCAGAGTGCGGCAGCGTCCCAGCCATGAAAATCGGTGAGCACGACCATCATCCGGACTTTGCCCCAGCGTTCAATTTGGGCGTCGACCACAGGGACGAATTGTTCGTAGGCTTCCCCCGTGAGTTTGCCAGAGAGAACCAGTTCAATGATTTTTCCTTCGGCAATCTCATTGATTTCGTATGACATGCTGGTTTCCGTGCGAGTGAATGAATGGACGTCAAACGTGCCATTTCATTTTAGCGAAGGGAAGTGAATGGCTGGTGACTATCATCCAGTAAACCATTGGGCCATCCCAGGCATGCAGAAACGAGGGTGAAGTCGACATCGCCTCGCTGTAGCACGATTGCTGACCGAGGAGGTTATTCGTCGCGATTGGAACGCTCAAGACTCGGGTGAATTTCCCGGTTTCTTTTTTGCTCCCTGTCGATTGGATCTCTCTCCACTCGACCAGTTGGTGAATGTAGAACGAATCGCTGTCTTTCAAGGGAAATGGAAAGTGACAAACGCTAAAAACAAAGTTTGCCTCTGGTTTGATGATGACGCGGAAGGGGCAGCTCAATTCTATTCCGAGACATTCCCCGATTCATCTGTCGGTGCTGTGCATCGAGCGCCTGCTGATTTTCCATCGGGGAATAAGGGAGATGTTCTCACGGTGGAATTCACGGTGCTGGGGATCGCCTGCGTCGGTCTCAATGGTGGTCCTGGTGTCGAGCATAACTGGGCGTTCTCCTTTCAAGTCGCAACCGCTGATCAAGCCGACACAGATCGCTACTGGAACGCCATCGTCAGCAATGGCGGTGACGAGAGCCAGTGCGGGTGGTGCAAAGACAAATGGGGGTTGAATTGGCAGATAACCCCAACCGTTCTGACTCAAGCGATCACCAGTTCAGACTCTGCCGCTGCGAAACGAGCCTTCAATGCAATGATGACGATGAAGAAGATCGACATCGCAGCAATCAACGCGGCGGTCCGCGGGTAAGGTTGGTGTGCCGCAGAGTTGGTTGATACAGGTGTTGGACGTCAGCCGAATCCAACCCCGTATCGAAGCAAGTTGGCGAGAGTTCTGTCCGACGCCCCAACGGGGCATTTCTAAGACAGCCCCAGGCATCGCCTTTTGTAGTTGCGCTTTTCTCAAAACCCGAAGCGTCAGCTTTTTCACAACCCGACGCGTCAGCTTTTTCATAACCCGACGCGTCAGCGAGGGAAAAACGATGTTGACTTCGCCTCGCGGACGCGTCGGGTTATGAAAAAACCAATGCCTCACCCAAACGCGCAACTTCAAAAGGCATCGCCTGGGGTTCATTGCGGAGGCTCCGGCACGAGCCCCAACGGGGCGGCGCTACGAAAGACTCCCCTCAATTCGCTAGGTCTGCCCCGTTGGGGCGAAGTCACTCTTCATCCCTGCGGGATGAAACTTGGGCAAGGTCTACCCAACGCCAGACGGCAATCACCTGATTGCGCCCGATCCTTTCTCGGCTTGTTGATTGAGTCGTCAACAACGTTGCAGCGTTTGTAGGATGGGCACTCTTGCCCGTCCGAGTGGCGGATGTCGGCCAAGAGTGGCCGACCTGCTCAGGCTTCTTGGATCCACGCCCGGGCGTCTTCGATGTTCGCGTGGTCGAAGTATTTGACGGCGGCTTTGGTGAACGGCTTGCAGAAGGTTGCCATGCCGGCTTCCCACTTCGATTCGCCGACGAGTGCGAGTCGTTCGATATCGCTGAAATGTTTCATTGCGAACTTGGTATCGGCCCAGAGTGCGGCGGCGTCCCAGCCATGAAAATCGGTCAGCACGACCATCATGCGGACTTTGCCCCAACGTTCAATTTGCGCGTCGACCACCGGCACAAACTGTTCGTAGGCTTCCCCAGTCAATTTGCCAGAGAGAACCAGTTCGATGATCTTCCCCTCGGCAATCTCAGTGATTTCGTATGACATGCTTGTTTCCGTGTGGATCAGAGTGGTGGAATTTGAATGTCCAAGTTTCAGTTTAGCGAAGGGGCACAAGTGGCTGTTGGCCAGCGCAAAAAACTCGCTCAGACGTTGGCCAACGGTCCTCTCCAACTGAGACGAGCAACTCGTTGACCGACATGACCCTCGGGCCACATTCCGACAGCAAGGAAGACTTTGAAAGCAAAACGCCTCTAATTGACCCCCGTCCCTTTTTGCCTCGTCGCGCTGACTTCTTTCAATTCGGATCCCGAATGATCTGCAATGTAAAGTTGCTCTTTGGGACCAACAACAAAGACGCCTTCATCCGTGATTTCCGTGACGGTCCCAGCCAACCGTTCTTCGTCGGAGAAGATGTCGAGAGATTCCTTGTTTATCGTCGTGAATTTTTGGATCCATTCCCCGCGGAGTTTGTCGCGACCATGGATTATTAGATGGTAGCCGTTGGTCGCGGAGTGCACCGGCCGAACATGGGAAGAAAGCGTCAGTCGACCCCGGAAGGGTGGCGCAGAACTCAGCGTGGGCGATGGGCGACCGCGTTTGGGGGCGGGCCGGGAGTTTTGCAGCGTGGCTTCGGCGGTGTTTGCTTTGCTCGTTCGTTGGCTGGATTCTTTCGTACCTTCGGCGTGGAGGGCTTTCGGTGTTTCTGTGTCTTGCCGGCTGTTGATTGACTGAGGGATTTGGGCACTTGCCTCGGTTCTGTGGTGGAACCGGGGCTAATGCCCAAACGGCTCATTGAATCGATCCTCATTCCGAGCTGTGGGGCTGCGCTCGTCTTTGACGAGAGAGTAGAACAGTTGTCCTCAATTGTTTGCGTGGCAGCTTCAGAATCGTCGAGCAACATGGCGCGAATGTCGAGAACAGTGAACGCTTGGAGTCGCTCGGGAGGTTGAGTTGCCAGGCGGAACAATTGAGACAATTGTTCTACTCTGGCGAACGTGCTTGTCGAATGGTGTTGTGTCGGAACGAACATCGCATGAAAAAAGCCTGGAGCGGATGGTTCCGTTCCAGGCTTTTAAATGGTGTGTCGTTTGTTCGCGTTTAGGTTAGTGAAACGCGAACCGGGGCAGATTGCGGCTTAGAGAGTCGCACGCAACTTGGCACCGTTGCCGGCTTGGCCGAAGGCGGTCATGCGGGCGACGCAGACGTCCTTCATCGCAGCGCGGGCTGGTTTCAAGTACGCACGTGGGTCGAAGGCGGCTTTGTCTTCGGTCAAGACTTTGCGGATCGCACCGGTGATCGCCATGCGGCAGTCGGTGTCGACGTTGATCTTGCGAACACCGCTCTTGATACCACGTTGGATTTCTTCGACTGGCACGCCGTAGGTTTGCTTCATCTCACCACCGTACTGGTTGATGATGTCTTGCAATTCTTGTGGCACGCTGCTGCTGCCGTGCATGACCAAGTGAGTGTTTGGGATCTTGGCGTGGATGGCTTCGATGCGATCCATGGCCAAGACTTCGCCGGTTGGCTTGCTGGTGAACTTGTAAGCACCGTGGCTGGTTCCGATCGCGACGGCCAAGGCATCCACGCCGGTTTCGTCGACGAATCGTTTGGCTTCATCAGGGTCGGTCAACAATTGGTCGTGGGTCAGCGTTCCGACTGCACCGTGGCCGTCTTCTTGTTCGCCGCCACCATCTTCGAGCGATCCGAGGCAACCCAGTTCGCCTTCGACGCTGACGCCGCGCTCGTGAGCCATCTTCACGACTTCGGCGGTGACTTTGACGTTGTAGTCGTAGTCGGCTGGGGTTTGACCGTCAGCTTCGAGCGAGCCGTCCATCATGACGCTGGTGAAGCCATTTTCGATCGCCGACAAGCAGGTCTCGGGGCTGTTGCCGTGGTCTTGGTGCATGACGATTGGAATCTGTGGGTACAGTTCCGCAGCGGCCATCATCAGGTGGCGAAGGTAGGTGTCTTGGGTGTAAGCACGAGCGCCACGCGAAGCTTGGATGATGACCGGCGAATCGGTTTCATCAGCAGCTTCCATGATCGCCTGGATCTGCTCCATGTTGTTGACGTTGAACGCCGCAACGCCGTAATTGTTTTCAGCGGCGTGATCCAAGACAACGCGAAGGGGGACGAGTGGCATGGCGTTCAGTTCCTAAGAAGTCGTGTGTTTTTAGTGGGAAAGCCGCAATTATCTCGGTGAATCCTCATTTCGCAAGGGCATGAAAAAACCGCTCGCCCGGGGTGGGGCAAGCGGTCACGCAAGTCAATGGAGTTGCTGAGCCAGGGGTTACTTGGCGGCCGCAAAGCGGTCGGCAACGGCGTCCCAGTCGACCACGTTCCAGAACGCAGCGATGTAATCAGGACGACGGTTTTGGTAGTTCAGGTAGTAAGCGTGTTCCCAAACGTCCAATCCCAAGATTGGTGTGCCTGCGATGCCGGCAACGGCTTCGCCCATCAACGGGTTGTCTTGGTTGGCGGTGCTGCCAACTTTCAGTTTTCCTTCGGAAACGTACAACCACGCCCAGCCACTGCCGAAGCGAGTGGCAGCCGCGTTGGCGAACTGTTCTTTGAAGGCGTCGAACGAACCGCAGGCTTCGTCGATGGCCGCAGCCAAATCGCCAGATGGCGAACCACCTTTGCCAGGACCCAAGATGGTCCAGAACAGCGAGTGGTTGGCGTGTCCGCCACCGTTGTTGCGGACCGCGCCGCGTTTGTCATCGGGAACGGCCGAGAGGTCGGAGATGACTTCTTCGATCGACTTGGAAGCCAGATCGGTACCAGCCAACGCGTCGTTGGTCTTGGTCACGTAAGCGTTGTGGTGCTTGGTGTGGTGGATTTCCATCGTCCGCGCGTCAATGTGCGGCTCGAGGGCGTCGTAGGCATACGGCAATTCGGGCAGCGTGAAAGCCATGGTGCTCGTGGGGGTTTGTGGTTGGCGGAAGTAAAAGTCGTGATTTGCGATAGCGTACCAAGCCGTCCAGTGACCGGCGAGCGGGGAAGCTCTGGCGGCGACGAGTGGTTTAGTCGTTTGCTGTTTCTGGTTTCAGGGTTTCAGGGTTTCAGGTTCGAGCACGAATCGGTAACCGGCGTCGCGAACGGTCAACAAATGAATTGGCTCGGCGGGCGATGGCTCAATCGCTTTTCGCAAGCGAGCGATGAACTGATCAACCGCTCGAGTCTGCAAATTGCCGGACATTTCCCAGACCTGAGTCAGCAGCTCGGAGCGGTTGATCACGCGTTCCGGATTCTCGACGAAGTAACGCAGCAAACGGAGTTCCTTCGGCGTCATCTTGATGGGTTGGCCATCGACGGAGACCTGGTGGGTTCGAAAGTCCGCTTCCACTCGGCCAAACGCGATTGTGTCAACGCTTTCCGAGACCGCGACGGGGCGAGCGGCCGCGCCGGCAGAAGAAGTTTGCAACAAATTTTTAACTCGGCTGATCAGTTCGTACAGATCGAACGGTTTGCTCATGTACTGGTTGGCCCCGACGTCGAATCCGCGAGCACGGTCTTCGGACAACGTCCGCGCCGACAGCATCAGCACGGGAGTCGTGTTGCCCGATTCGCGAATTTGTTCGCAGACGGTGTAGCCACTCATTCCCGGCAGCATCAGATCCAACACGATCAGATCGATCGAGTTGCCGGAATGTTCGATCAATTGCAACGCCGAGGGGCCGTCTTCGACCAATGAAACACGGTAGTCTTCGGCTTCGAGGTTGTATTTGATGCCAACACCGAGGTGCCGTTCATCTTCCACAACCAGAATGTGAGCTCGCATCCGACTCCTCGGGACTGAATGATTCTTTCGCGGGCGTGCAGGAAATCGATCCAAACGGATTCGATTCGGCCAAGCTTCGCGGGGAACTTTTCACGTCACGCTTGCGGTGGACGAGAAAACGATGGTGGCCAAATGGGGGCCGTCAATGGTTTGGGCACCGCGAAGTGCGATGAACGAATTGTGACACGGAAAAACGTTCGAACCAAGACGTTATCGACACAGCACTCAAAAACGGCAGGACCTTCTCGACGGGAGCCGGGGTGGTTTCACGTTGGTCTTTCCGCGACCAAATTTTTCGTTGAGAGAACTTGTCAGGAATGGGGGAACCCGGACGGGTGAGAACGCCAAAGTTCAAAATCGTCCTCTCTGACCATCGGATGTTGGCTGCCGCTGATTGTCGCTCGCAGGACGCAGGGCTACACTACGTCTGTCGCCCTAAGACGTCCCGCCAACTCGTAATTGCATCCAATAGATTGCCCATGAGCTCCTCGTCCAGTTTGGAAATTCAACGAGCCGACACCGTCCGAGTCCAATTCGGGGAATCCAACCTTGAGTTGCCTTTATTGGAGGGGTCCGAAGGTGAACAAGCGATCGACATCAGTCGTCTGCGTGCTGACACCGGCGTGATCACTTTGGACGATGGCTTTGTCAACACGGGCAGCACCCGCAGTGCCATCACGTTTTTGGATGGTGAAAAAGGGATTCTGCGTTATCGCGGCTATCCGATTGAGCAACTGGCGAAAAGCTGCGACTTCGTCGAAGTGGCTTACCTGCTGATCTTTGGCGATTTGCCCAGCAAGGATGAAATCGAAACGTTCCGCTCGGGCATTCGCGAACACACGATGATTCACGAGGACATGCGGTCGTTTTACAACGGCTTTCCTCGCGACGCTCACCCGATGGCGATTCTCAGCAGTGTGGTGGGGGCGTTGTCGACGTTCTATCAGGATTCGTTGGACCTGAATGATCCTCGCCAGGTCGAGATCTCGTTGTACCGGCTGATTGCGAAACTGCCCACGATCGCAGCGTACAGCTACAAGAAATCGATGGGCCAACCGTTCATGTACCCCAAGAACGAGTTGGAGTATTGCGAGAATTTCTTGTACATGATGTTCGCGACACCGACCTCGGATTACTTGGTCGATCCTGATTTCGCGGAAGCATTGAATTTGCTGTTCATCGTGCACGCTGACCACGAACAAAACTGCAGCACGTCGACGGTGCGAATGGTGGGAAGCAGCAACGCCAATCTTTTCGCATCAATCTCCGCCGGCATCGGTGCCTTGTGGGGACCACTTCACGGTGGTGCGAACGAAGCCTGTGTCAACATGCTGGAAACGATCGCAGCCGACGGCGGCAACGTTCAGAAGTACGTCGACATGGCGAAAGACAAAACGAACGATTTCCGGATCATGGGATTCGGTCACCGTGTCTACAAAAACTCTGACCCACGAGCGACCATCATCCGCGCCAGTTGTGACAAGTTGCTGGCCAAACTGAACCTGGACGACCCGTTGTTCGAAGTGGCTCAGAAATTGGAAGAAGTGGCGCTCAAAGACGAGTACTTCATCGAGCGGAAGCTTTATCCCAACGTCGATTTCTATTCCGGTGTGATTTACCGAGCTCTCGGAATTCCCGTCCAGATGTTCACGGTGTTGTTCGCCATCGGTCGTCTTCCCGGATGGCTGGCGCACTGGCGTGAAATGCACTCCAACCCAGCATCGCGCATCAATCGCCCGCGTCAGATCTACACCGGTGCGACTGAGCGAGACGTGGTGCCCGTTGATCAACGCTGATCAGCAGTCTCGCCATTTGGCTGTCGGATTGGCTTCCAACCTGTCGTTTGACCGGTTGAGTACGAGAATCCAGGCGAACGAAAGGTTCACCGTCCCGAAGACACCTGCTTAAGCCAGCGAAACGTCTTGGGTGTAGAGGTCCAGCATTTGGCCTTGGACCTTGACCGCCCGAAGCAGCGTCCACAATTGGTCCGGTGAGAACTCAACTGGGCCATCGTTGAGCAACGTGTCCAACTCCCGCGAAACGGCTGTGTGTTGGTCGATCGCCGCTTCGAATCGGAAGCTGACGTTTTGCCAGACTGATTGCAGAACCTCTGGGTCGTTCAGCCGTGATGGGCTGTCCTCTTGGTTGAGTATCATCAAACACAGGCGCGCGACGTCTGTCGGCGACAGTTCCGGTCGCAGTTGCGAGACTTTCTCAGCGAGTTCGTGACACTTCATAATGAAGCCTACGTCATCGAGGCTGGACCCCTCGGAAATTTGGTCAGAAAAGCGGCGGTCATTCGGCAAGGTTTGGTTTCGCGACCCTGCGGTGCTCGAATGACTTGGTATCGCAAGTTGTTCTGCGCAGGTCAGTCGAGCGGAGTTGTGTCCGGTTCGATCTTCAGTCCACTGAGAACTTCGTTGAGTTTCGCTTCAAGGTCATCGAGTTGAGCCAGCACGTCGTCCTGTCGACGTTCCAGTTCTTCCAGCAACATTCCAGGTGCTTCTGCTTCGGATTCAGCAAGCGAATGTGGCAACATCAGGTGCATTCCAGTTGAAGATGAACACGTCGGACGTGTTCTCGTGTGACCGATCACGCCGGGGGCTTCGCGACGCTGAGCGTGCGAGAAGTCCTCCGCTGTTGCTGATCGATCGGCTGATTCTGCAGCGATTTGCACTGAGGATTCGGTCGTGACGGTCGGTCCGGTGAAGCAAGACTTGCCGGTCCAATCGCCTGTTCCGGTCTGGTAAACCTTGCCGGTTCATTGGCAGGCAAAGACGATCTCGCTTGGAGGGAGGGAGGGGGCCGTTTTGGGGTGCTGTGCTTTGGCGAATTCCGGCAGCCTCCACCCATCACAACCCGACACGTGAGTTTTGAAGTTGCGCTTTTGCGTGCGGCATGTTTTTTTTCATAACCCGAAGCGTCAGCGAGGGAAAAACGATGTTGACTTCGCCTCGCTGACGCTTCGGGTTATGAAAAAGCTGACGCTTCGGGTTTTGAGAAAAGCGCAACTTCAAAAAGCGTGAGCGAGGGACGCCCCCCGATTCCACGCCGGCCCCATCCGGGGCGATACCCGAATAGCACTTGCTGCACACCACAGGGGGGGGGCGACTGGCAATCCAAACCTTGAGAACTGCACGGGCTGGAGCCTTGGGCAGCTTGTGAGGTTGGCGGGGGTTTTCGAGTTCTCTGGCATTGAAGCGTGCAGATTTGCTATGCGTGGCAGTGGCGCCACCTTTGTCGTGCGGTGCCGCTTGTCTTCTTCCGGATTGAACCGCGTGAAACTGAAGCGTCCTCCTGCCGATTGGCATCCAGCGAGATGCAGCCGATGGGCGTGCGCGTTTGGTGCTGGGACGAGATCTGGGGCGGTTCTCGCGTTCTCGCAGAAAGCACTTCGTCTGGGCTTGCTGCTGACGTGTTTCACGACCCTTCCATGTTCGATGGGGTGTCGTGGAATCGGCCGGTTTGGTGAAAGCCGGCAATCGATTGCCGCCCGACGGCTTTCCCGGCAAGGGACCAAGGCGATGCGTCAAGGCGATTGGATGGTCGCGGAAACGCTGTTCAATGAGGCTCTCGAGGTGTCCAGTGTCAACGACGCGGCACATCGTGGAATGTCCGAATCACTGTGGCAAAAAGGTCATCGAGAAGAGGCGAT
>NZ_JBICHO010000335.1:0-3926 GCF_043100905.1 Rhodopirellula sp. JB055
AACTCACGGGAAACGCGGATCTCACGCGACAACCACCAAACCGCTGGGTGGTAGAAGAAGACCGTCTCCATGAGGACCTGGATCGCATTGATCAAACAATCATGACGCCGCACATGCAGCAGCTCATGAACGATCAACAGATCCAATTCTTGAGGCGACAACGTTGTAAGCATTGAAACCGGCACCAACACGGTGGGCCGATGCCAGCGCTTTACCTTCGGGATCATGTGATTTGCAATCAATTTGAACTGCACGGCGCGTTGAAGACCGACTCGGTTCAATGCTCGCTCAATCGATTCCGCCAACTGGTCGGGGATCTCGCGCGTTGCTCCGCTCAACAGTTTTCTCTGCGACCACCAACCCAGGATGGGTCGTGTCGAAAAGATCGCGATCCCAACGAGCCAACCGGGCACCAGCACCTGCAGATGCCAACTCGACTCGAAACTCAACCGGATTGGTAGGTCGCTCATCATCGTCGTAGAATCGGCTGACCTCGACAGGGTGTGCCAAGTGATCAACGGACACAGCCCCATCGCCAGCATTCCCAAGCACGCCAAATGATGGCGTTGTCTCGCTGAGACCGGCAGCAAAGTTCGGATCGCGGCAATGCCGATCGCGATCAATGCAAATTGCCAAACGCTGTTGAGCAACACCCATCCCAGTTGAGTTGCCCAAGTGGATTCCAGCCAACTATTCATCGCTGCGATTCTCCATTTCAGTGAGGATCTGACGGATCTCTTCGATGTCGCTTGGGCTTGCCTTGCTGTTTGAAAGTGCGTTGAGAACCAAGCTCGAAACGGATCCCTCAAACACCTTGGTCGCCAAATCCTTTAGCAAGCCCTTGCCCATTCGCTCGCGGCTCCAAGCCGCTCGATACAAATGGGGACGTTGCGATTCGTCTCGCTTGACCAGGCCTTTGCCCAACATGACCGACAACATCTTCATGGTGGTCGAGTAGTTGGTGCCTCGTTCACGAGACAGGTGCTCGTGAATCACACCCACACCGCAAGCACCGTGTTCCCACAGCACCCGCAAAATTTGCAGTTCGACATCGGTCGGGGAAGCACTGAGAGAGCGGGCCATTGGAAATCCAAACGCGTCGTCTGATAGCGAAAGTTTTCGCTATGCTAAAGCGAATTCTTTCGCTTTGTCAAGAGACGCTTTGCCCGTAGTGCGTGGGGAGTCCAGTCGATTGGTTGGCAACGCAGTGCGAGATGGGTGATGCGAGCGGATCAGACCGCCTGCTCAACCCAATGAAACTTCTTCGCTGACAGCACCGCTTCGCCGTCCCAGCGGTACGCGACCAGCTTGCCTGCTTTGGCGACGCTGTAATCCGTGCAGGCCACGTTCGCAGCCAGTGGCACGGGCGTGCCGGTCAACCAGTAGTGCCCGACAAACACGGGAGGAGCCTCCGCCGGGTAGCCCGTCATCCCGCGAAGCAACGTTGGGTCGATGGCCAGATCGGGCACGTCATCGGAGCCAAAGTGATAATCACGATAAGTCCTCTGGTTCGGCGATTCGTACCACTTCACCCGCACCGTGTCCCGCGAGTGGCCCGCCTTGTCCACGATTCGGTGCCCGGCCGGTAGTTTCAGTTCCGGCCCCTTCAACACATCCTCGATCGCCGCATGCAGGTCGCTGCCCTTGCGTTCCGATTCGGTCAGGAACTCCGGCGTGAAGCGTCCCCGTGATCGCAGTTCCCGATCGATCGTCGCGATCGGCTGGTCCCGCCAAGCCGCATGCACGACCCGGAATCCGCCGAGTTCGATCGCCACCGGCAGCGTTTGAAACCAAGCGATCGCGTCATCCAGTTCACGCGGCGAAAGTTGATCCAGCGTCGCCTGATGCTGTTTCCGATTCTTCGCCGAATGAGGTCGAAACCACTCGTCCAGCGTCCCCGGCCGCCGGGTATGAAACGCGATCGCGTTGTACTCATGGTTCCCCATCACCGCACGAGCGTCCCCCGAGTCCACCATCGCCCGAGCGATCGCGATCACCTCCCCGATCTCCGGCCCCCGATCGACAAAGTCACCCGCAAACACACCCGACCGTTCCGAATGCCGAAACCCCGTTCCATGTCGCCGATACCCCAGCGAAGCCAACAACGCCTTCAGTTCCCCAGCATGCCCATGAATGTCCCCGATGATGTCGACGGGATTGTTCATGACGCGTGGTTCTCCGATCACTCTGGGTTGGTATGCACAAGCCCCAGTGTGCCACACGGTCCGCAATCACGGTAGAAGCAGCGTCCTCTCTTCCGCAGCTTTGCTTCGCTGCCGCAGACCTCGCACTTCTTGGAAATGTTGTTCGTCTTGCCACAATCCAAACAGCGGAGGTAGTAACCGAAACGGCCGTTTGGAATTTCCACATTGGTTGCCCCACAGTCACCGCATTTCATTTCAACCGTCGGTGTGTCGGATTCATAGGAAGGCGATGTTTCCTTGACGGCCGTGACTTGTTTGGACGCTTTCGAGACCTCCTGCCGCTCCGGCGCTTTGCTGCGTTTCATATTGGTTTCCAGAAACGCTTTGACGGCCTCCAACTCTTTGTCGGTGAACGGCGACAAGTGATGAGTCTCTAGTCGCTTCGCCTCCTTCTTGTCCGCGGTCATGAATGTAGCGAACCCTTTGATCCCCTGCGTTTGCTGAAAATTGTCAGTCTTTTCTTTGATTTCCGCGGCCACTCGTTCGGCCTTCATCAGCTCCGGCGGGTTGGCGCCGTTGCGTTCGATGATGCCTTGATCAGAGATCGCCACCAAAACTTGAAACCGCTCCTCACCGAAAGAGGGCTGGACCGTTCCCATCAGCTTTTTAGGACGCAGCGTTTCCTTGGAATCATTGAGCAGCGATTGAAGAAGTTGTGCCTGCAAGCGAGCCTGTTCGATGGGCGAGCGCATTCCCGAACGTCGGTCCCGCCAGACCCGAGTGAACTCCAGGTGTTCGTTCACTCGCACGGAACCCGTGATCGATTTGCTTTCGACAATCGCAAACCCAAACCGATGAACCACCAAGTGGTCAATCTGGGCACGTTCGCCGTTTCGTTCGAACATCACGTCATTGAATACGAACACATCGGGCGAATCCGCAAACGCACGCCGCAAGAAAAACGCCATTTGCTTTTCAGCCTCATAGCCAGCCTTCAGCATCGGATCGGTGGGCCGGGCTGTCTCTTTTTCCTTGATAATCACAGGTGGCTCAGAAAATCGGATCGTCAGAAAGGGAATTGAAAACAGTAGATTAAGAAACCCGTTTCAGTCCCGCTATCCCGATAAAAAATCGGCAACTGCTGAAAGGTCATAACGCTCGGTCTAGGTCGGTGTAGGCGAGTTCCTTGTCTTCGTCGTTTGTGAACCTCGTGCCTGCACACGAGCATCACCTTGTCTTTAATTAAGGCGTTTTGCTTTTCGACTTGAGCCACATATCGGTGACGATTTGCGGCAGACGCAGTATGGCTCCTACCAGCGTTGGCCGTCGAGTTCGGTGCGGTCGGCGACCACGATCAGCGTCGGGTTCTTCATCGCCGGCTGCTGCAACAGCTTGCCCGCGTATTAACACATGGAAATGCTCTTGCCGCTGCCGGCGTGTGCCAGAACACGCCGGACTTTCGCGAGCCGGGTTGCACCTCGTCGCCGTAGGTGCCTCGGCGTTCGCGGACGGCGTCATCGCCTGAATCGGCAGCCGCGATTCCTGTGACGCGGACGGCTTCGCGGGCTCCGTGGAACTGATGGTAGTCGCCTTCGTCTTCAAGCAGCACGAAGTATCGCATGTAATCCAAAAACAGCGCAGGATAGAAGAAGCCGCGAACGACTTTCTCCAGCGATTCGTCACGGAGTAGCAGCAGCAACTGGGGCGGTAGCCTTCAAATACGACTTTGTGTTGAGCGATTCAAAGATGAGAAGAACCACGCGTTTCATGACAGAAATCACC
>NZ_JBICHO010000336.1:0-5253 GCF_043100905.1 Rhodopirellula sp. JB055
GCTCTACGTCGCCGATGCAAAGGGCGGCGTGGCCGCCCACGAAGCCGGGACCGGTCGGGAGCGCTGGTCGGTCAGCCTCCGGACCCCCCTGACCGGGGGTGTCAGTGTCGGCGACGACGTGGTCGTGGTCGGTAGTGGCCGTGGCGAGGTGTCCTGAACTGGCGTCAAACCCAAGGGCTCGTCGCTTCGTCCACTGCGATCAAACCTAACTCTTCAATTTGGCAAACCACTCGCTTCCTCGAGCAGGCTTCACTGCTCAGGTTTCTTCGGGAAGTTCGGCCATTCGGATCTGTTGCAGGATCGCGTTGAAGACCTGTTCGGCGGCTTCGAAATCCGACATCTCGGCTTGGAGTTGAGCCAAGATGCGTCCCGCGATTGGCATTTGTTCGCGGGTCGGGGCAGGGGCGTCCAGCAGCACCACGCGTGACATCACGACGAGGTCCAAGTAATAGAACCGGAAGTCAACGGCGCGTTCGCCTTCCGCGGCACCCGGCAGCGTGGCGTTGTCACGTTCCAGGTCTTCGTATTGTCCCCGGAGCATTTGATCGATTTCACCCAGGACGACTTCGTCTTCTCGAGTGATTGGCAACGTTTCCAGCGATACAAATCCGCCGCCGGGCAGGTCGAACGTGGCTCCCTGGTCGCCTTCGTCTTCGGCTCGCTCGACCAACGTCCAGTTGTCCGGGTACAGCAGTTTCAGGCCGAAGCCTTCGAAAGTTGCGGGCATGTGTTTGTTCAGTCGTTTTGAGGGCCAGACAATCGCTGACGCAGGTCATCGGGCACGTTGGTTTTGACCAGTTTGCCGCCCGCTTTCAGGTCGCAACACACGGCGGTGATTTTGCCGGTGGCGATGCGGCGGCCTTCGCAGGTCAGTTCGAAGCGATAGCTGATGCTGGACTGGCCGATTCGGTCGACGTGCAAATCGATTTGCAAAATGTCTTCGAATCGGGCGGGCCCATGAAAGTCGCAACTGGCGGCGACTCGGGGCCAAGTCAATCGTTCCTCGGATTCATGGTGCGGCATCACGGGGATGCCGACCGATCTCAGGAACTCGTGTTCGGCCGCCTCCATCATCGGGAAGAAGGCCGAGAAGTGGACGATTCCAGCCGCATCGGTGTCTCGAAACTCGACGCGGCGTTGGGTCTGATAGACCGGAGCCCGCTGGGTGGGGGCTTCGTCAGAGGCAGAATCGTTCACTGATTTGCCGGTTTGGCTTATTCGCCGACGTATGGCAACAAGGCCATGAAGCGGGCTCGTTTGATCGCAGCCGTGACAGCGTGTTGGCTGGCAGCGGTACAACCACTTTTGCGACGGCCCATGATGCGTCCTTGACGGTTGACCATCTTGGACAGCAATTCGAGGTCCTTGTAGTCAACGTACATCGGACGTGGACGATGGCCATCGACGAAGATGGGGTCCTTGCGACGCGTGCGGCTGCGGACTCGGGAGCGTTTGCGGGCACGGCTACGCGTGCTCATTGGACGTGGAGGCATGAAGCTTTTCGAAAATATCGAAGGCGAATGGACTGATTCGGCCGGAAAACCAATGTCTCCGGCTCGCCAATGGTGTCCCGCGAACGCAAAAAGGTCGCGATCGCGGGCCACACAGTGTGCCGAGATCGGCGTTTCCACGCAATCCCTTTTGCCTATTCTGCCCGATAAAGCTTTTCTTGGGCGATCAGTGACCGCACAGGATGCGGAACCTGAACCCGGATGCTCCGTTCAGAGCAGACTCGCTGGCGAGGGGCGCATTGAGCTCTGATGTCATTTCACCAACGGATCGGGGCGATCGAACTGGACCCGGTGATAAACTTCTGTCATCGGCAGGTTCAGCTTCAAGGCGTCGATCCGCAATTCATTCTCCAGTCCCCCCGCTTCACGAAGCGTCCATGTGTGGTCGTCTCCACGGGTGAATGATTCAACTGCTGGTCGATCTTGCGCGACGAGCACGTATCCTTTCAAAGATGGAATGCGTCGGTAGTGTCTCGAATTGGTGCCTCGGTCGTATGCCTCTGTGCTTTCCGAAGCGACTTCGATCAACAGAGTCGGATTTTGCAGGGTGTCCAGTTGGTCGTCGCGAAATTTGGGTTCGTCGCAAGCCACGACCACATCGGGGTAGGTGTACAAACCAGTGGCT
Source organism: Rhodopirellula sp. JB055 (assembly GCF_043100905.1). NCBI lineage: Bacteria > Pseudomonadati > Planctomycetota > Planctomycetia > Pirellulales > Pirellulaceae > Rhodopirellula > Rhodopirellula sp. JB055. The sequence goes on from NZ_JBICHO010000336.1 coordinate 2,137, forward strand.
TCAATCTGGACGCGCATGTCGCAGGGGTAAACTTCGCAGGGACCATCGAGCAGCGCGTTGCTTAGAACCCGGATTAGGTTTGTCACGATCAAGTTGCGTGCTCGCTTCGCGCCGCCCATTACAAAGGTTTCGCCGCCGAAGTACTCGCTCTTGAACGAAGCCTTTCGTTCTTGGTCAAGGTATTCCTGTTCGGACAGCAGTGGGATCGGATTGGTCGACATAGCAGATCTCAGTTTCGACACGCGGGGAATCGCAGGCAACTTTGCTATCGTACCCGGTACATCTTTTCATTGTCGATCAACGTCGCGACCGGGTGTGGCACGCGGAATCGGATACTCCGTCCGGTCGCGATGCGATTCCGAAGGTCGCTGCTGCTGATTTCGATCTGGGGCATCTGGATCTGGGACTCGCGAATCCTTTGGATCTGCGTTTCGTCGGTCATTCCGTCCAGGATCGAGTAGTCCGGTGGAGGGTCTCCGCCGCGAGCGATCACGGCTAGGTGGCACCGTTGCAGAATTTGCTGGGGTTCTCGCCAGCGGTCGAAGGAGGCCAACGAATCGGCTCCGATGATCAGATACAGCGGGCGGTCAGGAAACTGTTCCTGCAGGTGTTCCAGCGTCAGCAGGGTGTAGCTGACGCTGTCTTGCCGGAGTTCCCAGTCGTCGATGACGTGGCCGGATTGTCCGCTGAGTGCCAACCGCAGCATTTGCAGACGGTGCTCGTTGCTGGCCACCGGGCCGTGGGGTTTGAGTGGGCTGGTCGCCGCCGGGATCCAGCGCACGTGTTCAATCGGCAATTGTTCGAGAGCCGATTCGGCCATCCAGAGATGCCCGACATGAACCGGGTCGAACGATCCACCCAGAATTCCGATGCCGTGATTCGATGGTGGGGTGGTATGAGATGCTGACACGGAACGCCCTTCAAAGGATTCAAGCTTGGATCGACGCAAGCATAACTTCGCTCACCGGAAACGGGCAGGTTGTCTTACGCCCAAAGACGTCAGCGAGGCCTCGGACTTGGCGATGGTGCTAGCCACGTCACGTGCCGATCGTCGACGCTGGCCCCGTCCGGGGCGACATCGTGATCTCTCTCTCGTCTCGGGGTTTCCGCCCCGAGCTACCAACGCGGACTCCTCTGGAGCCATTCATGCGCGTTCGCCCGCGGGCGGGGGCAACATCGATAGATCGAGGTGAAAGCCCGAGACGACTATTGTCGATCGGCGATGTGTTTCTTTTGGTGCCGAATCAACTCGTTCAGTTCCCCCATCGTTTCGCAGGTGCATTGGAAGTGACAGATCAACATTTCGTCGGTTGAGTCAGCACCCCACGAAACTGGTTTGGGTGGCGAGTTCGGGTTCAACGGGTTGTTGGCTGAATTGTCATACCAAGCATCCACGTGAAGGATTGTTCCCTTTTTCAATCGCACAGGTTCGGCAAACGAATACTTGCCTTGCCAATTGAAATCCCAGTCTTTGATCCACAACAATGGTATGGTCTCGCCATCGGGTGACTTCGACCAAACTTTCATTTCCCGGCCAAAGATATGCATGTGCGGCACCGTGTCCAACAACACGGTGTCAACGGGCAAGGTGTACGTCGCGCGTTGCAAGTGATGCTCCGCCCCCGGCGGGATGCGGATTCGTTTGTTGCCGACTTGGACTTCGGTAACGATCTTCTTGGCCGTTGGTGGTGCGAAGTAAATCCCGATCTTCGACTTGTCTTGATGTGGTTTGCCGGTCGTGACGTAGTGGATTTCCGCCACAATGTCGCTTCCCCTTGGCACAAAACGTCCCATGCCCTCAGGCAATCGTCGCGGGCTCATTCCCGGGAACCAACTGCTTAGCGTTCCTTCAGGTTCAAAGCGTGGCCCTCCAAAACTGGAGTAGCCCGGCGCCGGATCTGATTGGTCCAATCGCCGCCCCTTTCGTTGGGTGTCCAGGAAGAAACTGGCGTGATGAACGGATTGAGGCGTCCCCGGATGAAAGTCGATCGCGTTGACCAAGCGGTGTTCTTTCAAACCAGTTGGAATGACGAAGTACTGACGAATGTCGGGACCGCTGGATGGGATCGAGAACGTCTCGCTCATTTCCAATATCATATCCGGTTCACCGAGTGGCCAACCACTCGATGGCGGCACAGGGGCCGGCAGATCCTTCGGGTCGCCTGCCGGTTTGCCATCGCGAACCCAAACGTTCAACAATGACATCTCATGGTTGGTCAATCGCAGTTCATCTTGAAATCGCGTGAACCCAGTGGCCGGTTTCCATGGCGGCATGAACCGCGAATGCGTCACTTCCAAAATTTGATTGGCGTGTCCACTGACATCGTTGTAGTTCAATAACGGAAACGGAGCCGAACCGTTTCGGCAATGACATCCCGTGCAGTTTGCTTGAATGACCGGCGCAACATCGCGTGCGTAGGTCACTTCGCCTTCGATCGCTTTGTTTGGTGGATCCTCCAACAAGCAACCGATGGGTTTCGTTTTCGGCACATCCACCGGACGTCGAGCGATGACGGCGCGGATCGCCTCTCGTAGATAAGACTTGGCGGCGTGATCTTTCTTGCGGCCAACTTGGACATGCCGATCGTCAATCGCACCGTTGTAAAGCATCTTGCCGGTCGGCCGAATCAACATCGCTTGGGGCGTATGGGTTGGTGAGAGAGCCAAACGCAATTCGCCGGAACCGTCGAACAGCACTGGGAACTCAACTCGATAATCAGCGCTGTGCTTTTTTGCGTCCGAACGTGTCACGGACGGATCGGAAATCACACCGACCAACTCGATGCCTTGTTTGCCGTATTCCGTTGCGTAGTCATTGAGCAACGGCAGATAACCGTTGCTGATCGGACAATGCGTGGACAAGAAAACGACCGCGACGGCCTTGGTCTCGTTGGATTGTCCCAGTCGAATCAACCGTCCATCCAGGTCGAGACCTTTCAGCACCCCGGTGTGCGAAGCGTCATGGGCCAATCCTTGATTGGAAGTGAACGGCAACAGCATGCTGACTAAAAGCATGCAAACAGCGTTCACAGATATCAAACCAGTGCGTCGACCACGATACGAACCGATCGCGGTCCCTTGGGATTGATTGGGAACCATGCACCCACTTCATGTTGG
>NZ_JBICHO010000337.1:0-6101 GCF_043100905.1 Rhodopirellula sp. JB055
GCGGTGGATCGAGTCGCGTTGGCAGCGAGCGTCGCTGTTGCAGCGGTGTTTGTGCTGCTGGTTGTAGGCTTCGTTGAAAGTCGGATCGCTTGGTGGCTGAATCGCCATGGCGACGCATCGACACCGAACCATCCGGACCAACCCAGCGATCAGGCAAAGTGACGCTGTGTCTTCCAACTGTCGATTTTCAGCGACTGGAGGCTGGCTTGCCGTGGCGGCGATGTTGCCGAACCAGGCGATAGATCCAGACGGAGAACATCGCTGCGATCACTCCCGAGCTCACCCAACTGAGCGGACCTGCCAAGTCGCCGTAGTTTTTGCCTAGCCACAATCCGATCACGGCCAACAGTGCTGTCCAAGCCACTGTTCCGATCGCTGTGCAGGCAGAGAATTTTGCCGGCGGCATTTCAGCAAAACCGGCCGGAACACTGATGAGTGTTCGCAGCCCCGGAATCAAACGACATAAAAGCACTGCCGCCGCCCCCCAGTCTTCGAACCAGCGATCAACTTGGTCGATGTCGTCTCGGGAAATGGTCAGCCAAGCACCATGCTTGTCCACCCACGTTGCAAGCCGTTCCTTTCCGATCCGGCGAGCCACCCAGTACCACGCGTAGGCGCCGACAAACGCCCCGACGCTGCCGGAAGCGACGACCGCGAGAAATGAGGATTGGCCCTGGCTGACGGAGTATCCCGCCCAAGGCATCACTAACTCGGATGGGATGGGAGGGAACACGTTTTCCACCAACATCAGCATTCCAACACCGAATGCACCGAACTGTTCCAAGATGGATTCAATCCACTGATCCATGGTTCATCAAGACCTAGCAAGAGTTGGCGAGATCAAAGACAGATGCTTCGACCATCGGAAAATTGCTCATGCAACCAACGACTGGTCGCAATCATCTTCAGCGTGACGCTCAACCGTGAGACGGAGATCGGTTTCGGCATGAAGTACACGCCGACGTACCTTCGCGCTCGGCGGCAAACTGCGTCGCTTTGCAACGTGCTTGTCACAATGACCGGCATCGTGGCAATGCGTGGGTCCTTTGACCGCCGCATCGCGTCGACCAAGTCAAAACCGCTCCAGTTCGGCATTTCAATGTCAGTGATCACAGCGTCGATCGTTCGTTTGGACAAAAGTTTGAAAGCTTCAGCACCATCGGCCGCCTGAACGCTCTCCACTTCAAGGTCACGAAGAACTCGCGAAATGATCGTACGCATCACCGCGACATCGTCGACGACAAGAACCGTCTTCATGCCGATCGTTGGCAGCGGCAACTCATCCGCGACTTGCACATTCAATTCAACCATCGCCTGACTCCTTGTTGCGATGATTGATCAACAGAGCGGAGCAGTCGTACTCCAAGACACCGCCAATCAGCTCGATCGGTGATGACAAATGCTGCGAAAGCTCGCTAGCAGTCACCCCTAACGTGCCAAAGTTTGCCTTTTCAATCGTCGAGGCGGATGCTCCGTATGCCACGCGTTCGATTCCCGCCATTCCGATCGCGGCAAGACACATTGGGCAAGGTTCGCCCGTCGAAACGAGCCACAATCCGGAAAGGTCGGGCTCCCCCAGCTCCTTCGAAGCCTTCCCAATGGCCACCACCTCAGCGTGCGCGGTTGGATCACAAGTGGAGACCACTTGGTTGTGCGCCACCGCGATTTGCTTCCCGGTTTCGGTGAAGACACCTGCGCCAAAGGGATGTTCGCCCATGGCAACGCCTTCGATGGTCTTCGATACGACAGACTTCATCCACAGACGAAGCATATCGTGAAGAGCAGCCGACGAAGAAGACATGAAACGAAACCAGCAGGGGGATGAATGGTGTGCATAAACAGAACGCAAGTGTCGTGCCGCAACCTGGTCGCAAGACAGCCCGGTCAAGGAATCAGGTTGTTTTGGGACTTAGCTGGACGGCGCAAGCGGACCAAACACGATTTTTTGCCAGGCAACCGTTTGGCCAGGCAAAGCTTCGCTAAGCAGGTCGGCAGGAATGATCTGGTAGAACCTCACGTTGGCGAGTCTCTCTGAGACTCGCAAATGACAGTTTCTCAGAGAGACGCCGCCACGTGATCAAGCTCAATGACTTCCGCTCACGTGATTACCAGGAGGGCACACGAGGGCGTTAGTCGGCTGGGCCCAAATCAACCAGAGACGTGATTTGGCCTGCGATTGACCGCGCCGCACTCAAGTCGACCAATCCTTGCGTTTGAGCGACACCAATCGCAACGGTTGCTTGACAGATGGCTGACCGAGTGAGGCATACCGCGTGAACGACGGTTGATTGAACGCCAACCAGCGCGACTACCAGCCAGTTGATGGTTGTGATTCCGTCTGCAACGAATTCAACCACCCGCCAAGAGCCTACTTTCTCGGATCATTCGCGGGCAATTTCTCGTGCCTCGTTGGAGTGATCCCGCCGGGGTGCTCGACGTAGATCTTTTCGCCGCAGTTGGGGCAAGCAGGAACACGATCGTCCACTGGCTTGCCGCATTCAGGACAAGGGGTGTGGTTCAACGGGGCGGTGTCATGTTTGGATTGGTTCATTGTGAGTTCTCAGTTAATAGCGATCGAATTGGGGCGACAAGACCGACACGAAACCGGAACCTGCCGACTAGCAAGCGATGGAAGACGGCGATTCAACGCGAGGTCTTCGGCCATTGAATGACCCGCAATCGGTGAGCCAATCTTAACGATGGGTGTTTTGGCCCAACGTTTGCGTCACATCCTCATCGCAATGCAGAGTCGCGTTCAGCGGACTTCCATGCATCACAGCAAACCACACTCAGATGAACAGGATCTCCCGTGAGCCAAAAGTTTCAAGTCAATCAATACGTCCAGTGGAATTACGGCGATGGAACGGCCAAAGGACAGATCAAAGAGTCTTACAAAGAGAAAGTGACCAAAACAATCAAAGGCAACGACGTGACGCGAAATGCTAGCGACGACGAACCTGCCTACTACATCGAACAGGACGACGGCGACCACGTGCTGAAGAGCGAAAGCGAACTGCAAAACGCGTGACATGGTTCGCAACTGATTCAAGTTCGACAACCGAAAACATTTCCCGCTTCCAATCGTCTCTCTTAAGCAAATCCATGAATCGCAAAGCAATTGTCACCGGCGGAAGCACCGGCATCGGCCGCGCAACTGCGGTCGCCCTCGCCCGATCCGGACACGACGTCGCAATCACCTACGCACACGGTGAAGGTGATGCCAAACGGACGGCTGAAATGGTGCAAGCTGAAGGCCGTGCGTGCGTCGTCAAACAGTTGGATCTGTCCAGTCCTGAAACCGCGAATCCGGTCGTCGATGAGATGGTCGACGAGTTGAGTGGACTTGATGTCTTTGTCAACAACGCCGGAATGATGGTCAATCAGACGATGCCGGATCTCGATGTTGAAACCGCTCAGCGAATCTTCAACGTCAACACCATTGGTGCAACGCTAGCAATCCAGCGAGCGGTGCATCACATGTTGCCTGGAGGCTTGGACGGCGAGGCCAAATCAACTCCGGGACGAATCATTGTCGTCACCAGTGTTCACGAAGCGATCGCCAATCCGGTCGACACGCTCTACACGATGACAAAACACGCCTTGGGCGGTTTGGTGAAGTGTTTGGCGTTGGATCTGACTCCGCTGAACATCACGGTCAATTCCGTCGCCCCCGGTGAGATTGCCACTCCGATGAATGACATGGATCCCGATGATGCCGAGAACTCACCACGGGAGGCGATTCCGGTCCGCCGGGTTGGTCACCCCGATGAAGTCGCGGCCGTGATCAATTTTCTCGCCGGCGAGCAAGCGGGATTCGTTACCGGGGCACGCTGGCCGATTGACGGTGGTTTTGAAGCCGCCGCTCCACTTGCCGCCAGTGCTTTTCGAGAAGACTACTTGGCTCAGTAGACCTACCTTTTGAGCCCTTTCACTATCAACGGCATTCACTGCCATCACTCAAACCAACGAGTTCAAACAATGTCAACTACAACCCAAACTCAATTCAAACGTGACCTTCTTCAAGACGAAACCACCGCGGAAGTCACAACGTTGTTGCAAGACAACCTGACGAACCTAATCGATCTGGCGTTGCTGATGAAGCAAGCTCACTGGAACGTCGTCGGGCCGAACTTCCGAAGCATTCACTTGCAACTCGACGAGATCATTGCATCCGTTCGCGCGGGAAGCGATGAAGTCGCCGAACGGATCGTCACACTGGGGATCTCAGCCGATGGCCGCGTTTCTACGGTGGCCGCCGACAGCAAAGTCGAAGGGTACCCCGAGGGATTCGTCAAAGTTCCTGAAACCATTTCGCGAGTCGCAGACGCTTTGAAACAAGTCATCGAGTCGCTGCGATCGGCAATCGAGAAACTCGGCGATCTCGACCCGATCAGCGAAGACATGTTGATCGCGATCTCGGGTGAACTCGAGAAGCATCTGTGGATGCTTCAGGCCCAAGAAGCCTGATCCTCGCGACTGACGCCCTTGCCGGGCTTCTTCTTGACCGTCCGCTGCCCGCAATGGAAGCAGACGCACCTACCACGAATTTTTTCACTCACACAAAAAGAGCTCACACATGTTGATTCCAATCATTGGCTGGATCGTTTTCGGTTTGATCGTCGGTGCACTTGCTCGGCTGATCTATCCTGGCCGACAAAATCTCGGCATCGTCAAAACAACTTTGCTTGGCGTCGTCGGTTCATTTGTTGGCGGATTCCTCGCCTACCTACTGTTTGGAGGATCGGCCATGCAAGCGTCGGGATGGATCGGCTCGATTATCGGTGCCGTTGCGGTGCTTGCAATTGCAACCCGCTGGAACAGCAGTCCGCAGCAATCGATCACTCATTGATCAAATGACGATCCGCTGTCACACAGATTGGCGAGAGGTTTTTCCTCTCGCCTTTTTTCGTGTTGGCTGATTTTCGTTCGCATTGGCCTCCGATTTGCGACTCTTTGCGATCGTTTCCGAATACTTCAACCGAAAGAAGCACGATGAATACTCACGAAAAGCTAATCGACCTGATCCAAGACTTTGATACCGCGATGCTGATCACCAAAACAGATGACGGCGGGTTGGACGCTCGCCCCATGGCGATCGCGGAAGCGACGGACGACGGCCAAGTGTGGTTCGTCACCAATCGAAACTCCGGCAAGATCGCTGAACTGATGTTGGACCGTGATGTCGCGGTAACGATGCAAGGTTCCAACAAGTTTGTCACGCTGGCCGGTCAATGCCGCGTCACCGATGATCGCGCCAAGTTGGACGAACTGTGGAAAGAAGCCTGGAAGGTGTGGTTCCCAGAAGGCAAAAACGATCCGAACATCACTTTGCTTCGTGTTGAGCCTGAACGCGGTGAGTACTGGGACAACAGCGGCTTCACCGGGATCAAGTACTTGGTCCGTGCTGGGAAAGCATACGTCCAGGGAGAGCGAGCCGAGACAGACGAAAATATCAACGCAAGTGTATCCCTTTGAAAATAGACTCAAAGATTCACACAGCGAGTTCAATCGAAAGAGCACGATGATGATTCATCGTGCTCTTTTTGTATGATGCATGTCTTTCAAATCCAGGAAGCGAAGCCAAACACCAACGCACACCAATATCCATCCCACGGGACAGCCCAATGCTCCTTTCGAATCAAGAGCTTAAGCCGTCAACGAGGTTTCAACGCATGTATCATCTAGGATGGGCACTCTTGCCCGACCAAGCTATGGACGGCTGTCGGATGGGCACTCTTGCCCGTATAAGTTACTGATGTCGGCCAAGAGTGGCAAACCTACAGCGAAATCGACTCGCTCTTTGCTAGCGGGCGAGGCTCGCAAGACGTCACGAGCAAGGCGCTTCAAAATGGCATCTTCTCTACACACACCAGGTACAGCATGAGCGGTGAATCCTTCTCTGATCGTTCGGCCCCATTCGTCAAAAACGCGCCCCGGCGAGCATTTGTGAAAAGCACTGGAGCCGTGGGGGCGGCCGCGATCGCGGAAGCTGCGATTGCGGCACCGAGTCCCGACGAAGCCCCGATTCCCATCATCGATTGCCACATTCATCTCTTTGACGCATCTCGGCCACAGGGCGCACCCTACGTTGGCCCGGGCGG
>NZ_JBICHO010000338.1:0-3783 GCF_043100905.1 Rhodopirellula sp. JB055
TCTTCATTTGACAACGCGCTACTGATGCGTGGGATAGACCATGAATGGCATCACCGGGAATCGCTTTGCAATCACGTGCTTTCAAGCGACGCGGATTGATGGCCAACGCTCAGTCGGTTTGGCAGGAGCCTTTCTGCATTCGCACTGTTTTGGGGAGCGTTGTTGATCTTGCGTGCAATTACAGGCTGGAAGCCTAGGCCACTTTCTTAGTGGCTGAAGTTGACGTCTTGCCACCAGCGGGCTTTGTAGAACTTTGAGCCAGCGATGGTGTGTCGTTGGTTGGATTCAGGTGGCTGCACGGGGATGACGGAGTCGCTTTGCCAGTTGGCGCCGACTTCGGTTCTTTGCGGGTCACTGATCCAGATGGAGCCATCGGCGTGTTGGCTGGCGCTTTTTATCCAATTGAGGTCGGACAAAAGTTGGAAGGCTTCGGTTTCGATGTCAAACAAATACAACGCGTCGTTGTTGCTGACCAAGAGCTTGGGTTCGGTTCGCAATGGGAACAAGTCATGCCCGGTTGGCGACGTTGGCAAGTCAAATGCCTGGTCGAGTGAGAGTTTCCGGTCTCGGTATAGAAACCGATAGAGTCGGTCGCCGAGAACCCACAGGCATTGGCGTTTCTTGTCCCAGGTCACTCCGTGGGCGTAGGGCAATTCTGTGTCGACAAAATCGTCGGCGGAGTGATGCAGGCGGAGCTTGCCATGGTTGCTGTTGGCGGTGGCAATCGAGCCGTCTGGCAGGAGTTCAGCGGAGTGGCAACTGCTGTAGCTTGAATAGTCTTTGATTAGCTTTGAATCTCGGAAACGCACCAGTCGGACGCGTCCGTGGTAAGCGGCGAGGATGAAGACCTCCCCGTCGATTTCGACTCGTTTCGCATCCGTGGGGATGTGTTCGCTTGGCGGTGCCTCGGCCGCTGGGTAGGACCAGAGGTCAGCAGCGTCCGCATCTTGCGTGAATGGATCGACCAGTCGGATGCGGTTGTCGGCTTGGTCGGCGCAAAGGATCGCTGGGGTTTGAGGTGAAATGCTTGCTCGGACGCCGTCGTTGGTTGGTGCTTCCGCCTGTGCGAAGTTGACCAACAGAACCAGGAAGGCAATCGCCAGGGCTTTCATGGTCATCTCGTCGTTGTTGGTCAAGCGGGTTGTTGTGAGGCAAGATTACGCAGTTCGTCGATGCAGGATTTCATGACCGGAAGGTCAATCTCGTGCACGTTGATGGCCTCGCCGGGGTTCTTCAGCATGGTGACGGTCAAGCGGCCACCCAGGTGTTGGCGGAACTCTTCCAGGCCTCGCAGGACTTCATCGGGTGTATCGAGTTGGTCGCACCAGAGCGGCGTGCCCAGGTCAGCAAGGATTTGGCAGACGGCATGAGCCAAAGGCGTGGGGAACCCGAATTTGCGAGCTGAGTACAGCGTGTCGAGAGCCACTCCGATTCCAACCGCTTCGCCGTGACGGAGGGCGTAGTTGGACATCGGTTCCATGCGGTGAGCGGACCAGTGTCCAAAATCGAGCGGGCGAGCTTCGAGGGCTTCGAACGGGTCGCCTCCCGCCGTGATGTGATCCAGGTGCAATTGGCATGAACGCGCGATTGCTTCCTTGGAAACATCGGCCACGCGCCGGCGAAGTTTTTTGGCGGATCTTCGCAGGAAGTCAAAGAATGCGGCGTCTTTCAGCAGGGCGACTTTGACGGCTTCGGTCAAACCAGATCGGAAGTCGCGATCGGGAAGTGTCTGCAGGATCGCGGTGTCATTGAAGACGGCCCATGGGACGGCGAAGCTGCCGATCCAGTTTTTCTTTTCGAAGTAGTTGATCGCGTTTTTCACACCGACACCCGAGTCGGCTTGGGCGAGCGTGGTCGACGGCAAGCGGATCAGACGCACACCTCGGTGAGCGATGGCGGCAGCGAATCCGACTGCGTCCAGGACGGCACCGCCGCCGGCAACGATGATGTAGCTGCGTCGATCCAGGTCGTGTGAGTTGATCGCGGCGAGCAGATCGCGAAGGGTGTGCTCGGAGTTTTTGCATGCTTCACCACCGGGCACGATCATCGGTTCGCGAACCAATCGCATTCGATCGCTGGTTCGCATCTGGTTGATCAGTGCCGTGGCGAATTCGCCGCCCTCGAGGTTGCTGTCCAAGCAGAACAGAACCTTCGGCGCGGAGCTGTCACTTTGTTCGCCGTGCAGGACAGATTCCAGCACGGGGAAGTCGGCTTGAGAGACGTCGTCGGTCTGTCTCAGGCGATGAACAAATTTGACTTCGAAGGAGATGTCATGTTCGGTCACGGCGTCAACTCTTTCCATCCGCGCCACAGCCAACGCAACGAGTCGGGGAAGATCGATCCACCGTGTTTTCCGTTGTGGCCGCCTTCGCCGTAGACAAACTTGTAGTCGTATTCTTGGAAAGCCAACGCGGCCGCCATCTGCTGGTTGGCCAACGGCCAGTTGCCGTGGCTGTTGTCCAGGTCGCCGCTGCCGTCTTGCAAGAAGACTCGAATCGGTTTCGGATCGGTTTTGCGAATCATGGCGGGGTAGTGATGTCCGCCGCGAATGTTGACGAAGCTGCCGATATGCGACATGACCTTTCGAAACGAGTCGGGGCGGAACCAAGCGACGGAGAACGCACAGATGCCACCGGAGCTGTTGCCGCAGATGGCTCGCAGGTCCGGATTGTCGGTGATTTTGTATTGTTCTTCGACCACCGGCAGTAGTTCGGTCAGCAAGAACTCGGCGTAGTCACCCGAGACGGTGTCGTATTCAAAGGCTCGGTTGGATGGCGTGGGTTTCCAGCCTCGTTTGGGGGGTAATTCACCTTTGTGGCCCGGGTCCACCATCACGGCGATCGTGACGGGCATGTCGCCGGCGGCGATGAGGTTGTCGAACACGGTGGGCAGGCGGAAGTCACCGCCGGGGCCTTGGAAAGTGTGGCCGTCTTGGAAGACCATCAACGCGGCAGGCTTCGAGCCGTCGTATTGGGCTGGCACGTAGACGCTGTATCGACGTCGGGTGCCTTCAAAGATTTTGCTATTCGAAAACTCGTACTGCGTGACTTTGCCGCGAGGAACACCTTCTTGGGGGCTCGAGTCAGCCGACCAGGTGTAGTTTTCTTCCGCCGCGAAAATGCGGGACGGTTGAAACGCGAGGAGCAGTGCCAGTGCGGTCAGAGGAAGACAGAGCCACATGGGGCAGAGCGAGGTGGGAGACGTCTTGGAGTCTGATGGCGGGGGAGAGGACCCGTGGGGATGGTTCATGCGTGTGGGATCTAGCGAGGTGGGATTTTGGCGGGGATACGAGAATCATATGGCGGGAAACAGCGACGGAAACCCTGGGGCAGATCCGGCGAGGGGCGACCACAACTCGTGCAGGCGTGGATCGAAGGCGAACGATCGCGTGGTGGGATTCCAATGCGGTTTCAGCTAAAACCTCCGCCGTCGAAGACCGAACCTTCGAAAGACCGAACAGTGTAACTCAATTTTCTCTTGGTGGATCAGTCGTGCAACAGCGTCGTTTAGGAAGCAGCGGGATTGTCGTTTCGGACATTTGCATGGGAACGATGACGTTTGGGAGTGCTTGTGACGAATCAACCAGCCATGCGATCTGCGATCACGCATTTGATGCGGGGATCAATTTCTTTGACGCGGCTGAAATCTATCCGGTGCCTCCCAAGGAGGAAACCTTTGGCGTCACCGAGGAAATTTTCGGTCGATGGCTCAAAACCAAGCCGCGGGATTGCGTGACCGTCGCTACCAAAGTGACGGGCCCAGGCCATGGATGGTTCACGCCAC
>NZ_JBICHO010000339.1:0-12173 GCF_043100905.1 Rhodopirellula sp. JB055
AGCCCCGAGGTCTTTACGTGGCTTCCAGCAGTTAGCATCGGACTTGTTTCACTCTTACTTCGTAATTCGAAAGCTTGGATAAGCGTCCTGTGCGTCCGCGATTCCAACGCTTCTTTTCTGGTCATGTTGCTTCTGGGTCAACGGAATATCGGTGACATCTCTTTTTCGTGAATTCCCACTCTATGTAATTCCGATCCCCGCAATTTTGGCCTCGGTCGCGCTGGTGGTTGCAAACTGCTGGCTGTTGCTCCGCCGCACAACGATTTAGGATTTGGGGTCAGCGAGGTACGAGCCTGAACCTCAATCCTTGTTCAAGGCGAGTCGCTTTGCGGTGGGGACACTCCGGCGATGGTTCCCTCGTGGTTTTGTCCGCTGCGGCGTGCTCTGGCGGAGGGCTTCGTGCGAGGTTCGGTTTGGCGCGGTGGTTTGGGCAGCCGCTCTGGAAACGAAGAACGGTGTTTTGAATCGGGCAAGGGCGTTGATCGGCTGTTGGAATCGTGTGCCGGGATGCTTTTCAGGTCAGGTGATTGCGACGGGCGCGCAGGGGCAACCGAGTTGTAGTTGGTGTCTTCGCAGCAAGACATACTGCCGGACCTGTGCTTCGGAGAGTTTTTCCGGGGAGCAAGCGAAGTGTTCAGCCAAGTGGGCGATGGCATTGCGGTAGCAGGCGATGGTGCTCGGTTGCTTTCCGCTGAGCAGCAAGTCTTCTCGAAACCGTTTGGCGAGGTCAGAGTGAAAGCGAGTGAGCGTGGTTTTTTTTTGAAGTCATCGTCGAGTTCCTGACGAGGGAGTGAAGTGAAAGACAGGGGACACCATAATCACCGAAGCAGGCTCCACCCTGAACCCGCCGCAACGCGGCTCACTGGAACATTGTGTTTGCGCAGGGGATGGGCGGTCAAATGGTTGGTGTTGACACGGATGATGCGTCGTTGGTTTCTGTTCTTTCCTACGCCCCAACGGGGCCGCTCTAAGATAGCCCCAGGCATCGCCTTTTGAAGTTGCGCTTTAGAGTGAGGCATTGTTTTTTTATATCCCGACGCGTCAGCGAGGCGAAGTCAACATCGTTTTTCCCTCGCTGACGCTTCGGGTTATGAGAAAGCTGACGCTTCGGGTTTTGAGAAAAGCGCAACTTCAAAAGCATCGCCTGGGGTTTCGTTGCGGACATTCCGGCACAAGTCCCAATGGGGCGGCCCTAAGAAAGACTCCCCCAAACCCGCTAGGATCGCCCCCGTTGGGGCTTTGTAATTTTGGTCCCGCCATAACCCAGGGCGTTGCCCGGGGCTGGCACGGGGCGGCCCCGTTGGGGTGAAGTCGAGGAACAAAACCTGCGCAGTCCAAAGCGGTATCAATACCAGTCTTTTGACTGGCACACGCCATGACTTTGGGGCTGCTTCTCTACTCTCGTTCTTCTGATTTCCGCGTTTGCGAATTGGCGTTCCGCGAAACGGGCATGGACAGTCCTGCTGTTGCTGTCGTTTGTGTCTGCAGCGTGGGTCATTTCCCCCTGGCCACTCATTTCCTGGGTGGGAACACCGCATTTTGGGACCTTTTCATGGTTGATTTCACAACAGTTGGCTTGTTCACCGGCGGTGGTGCATTGCTCGCCGCGTGCATCGACACCTTGCTGTGAAGTGTCGTGCCGCACAAGGTGAATGTTCCGCTGGATTCTGCGACCCGAGCCCTCTGTTTGGAGGCGCGGGCTGACTTTGATGCGACTTCAAACAGTTCTTCCATCGTACGCTTGGTTTCAGGGGAGTGCCCTCAGAGCATTCCATTGGTCGAACGACAGAAATCGTGTTTCCACGCTTTGTTTGATGCGAGTTGCCGTCGGCAAGCGACAGCGTCAGCGGCGGACATGCAATGCCTTTCTCGCGACTCCCTTTCGGGATCAAGAAAGAGAACAGCCGGACGAAAGTTACCTCTACACCGCGACGTCAGTCCCTACCATCTCGCATCTCAGGTCTCCTCTCCACATGGCTTGCGTGGTCTTGCCTGTAGATTCCCGGCTACCTGGTTGCAAATGAAACTCCAGAGAATGAAACAGTGCGGCGTTTCGTTGGCGCAAACAAAAAGCCATGTCATTGGACATGGCTTTCGCTGTTCGGTTTGGAAACTGAGATAGTTTCGGCAACTGTGTTCAGCTGGCTTTGTAAGCATCACGAAGATCGCGAATTTTGTCGTGGCCGGCTTTGACCTTGGCGTATTGTGCGGTCAGTACATCGTTCATGGCACTGCCGGCGGTGTCCTTCAAGACATCTTCGTAGGCTTCCTTGATATGATCTTCGCCGCGTTCCGCTTCGATCAAGATGACCGTTGCGTCGCCGCCGTTCAACTTGCCTCGGATGTTGATCCAGATGCGGTGCGTCTTCGCGGCAACACTGCCGTCGTCTTCCGCATCTTTGCCATTGAACTCGACGTACTGCTGCAGTTCGGCAGCCATCGCTGAGCGTTCGTCACCAATGTTGCGGAACAGTGTTGAGAGACGCTCGTCCTTCAACTCTTCGGCGGATTCGTGGAACCCGTTGTACGAATCGATGTTGGCACGGATCAGCTTCTGAAGCTTCTCGAGGGTGGTTTCGTTCAAATCGATTTTTGTTTCAAGAGACATGTTTAATCCTTCAGTTTGCTGTAGTTGATAGATTCATCAAACGGTTGTTCGATGGGAGGAAGAGGTCGCAACTACCGTGCCAGAACTCGGGGCCACTTGTTGAGTTCGAATACTCGAAGCGTGTCTGCGTCGGCGATTGGTTTGATCCCGCCTCGACCGATCGGCTCAAAAGCCCGCTGGGGTAAGAGACGTCGCCTCTTCGATCTCTGAGTCGGATGGTAAGCGTTGGATGGCGATTGAATTCGCGTCTTTGTCAAAGGCGATGAGGTCACGATCTACAAAGGCGTTGAGCCAGGACTCCATCGGCCACACGCCCCACTTGCGGTGAAACCGTTCAGCATTTTCAACGATTGGTTTGAGATGGTTCAATGGTGGCTTGCAAACCGAGTGGTGCTGGTGATAGGCAATGGCGTTAACGAATCCAAATGTCACGCCGGCTTTTCGTGCAGAGAACGCGAAGTCGGTGTCCTCGCCACCGTAGCCATCGAATGAATCGTCGAAGCCTCCGATTTGTTGGAAGGAAGACAGGCTGATTGCAAAGCAAAGCGACCAAAACATCTCGTACTGATCGGATGCTTTTCTTTCTTGCTCGCCAAGTCGCGGTTGCAATGGATGATCAACCGCAATCTGTTCGAGTTGATCCATTTGCCAGTCACCGTCGACTGCGTCTGCGGGAAGGTAACGAGGATATCCCATCCACAATCGGTCTTCGGTACGAAGTGCTTTCGTCATGTTTCCGATCATGTCGGGCGAAGGCACGCAATCAACGTCCAAGAATACCAATCCCTCGGTTGTGCTAAGCGAAGCCGCATGGTTGCGAGCTTGAGCCAGTGGAAGCGGTTCGGTTGGATGATGGACGCTGGAAGTTCGAATCGGAAAGCGATCGCTATCGGGAAGTGAAACTTCCTGATTCATGCCAACAACAATCCATTCGTGCGGCAAGATCTCTGATTGCAACAATCCTTTCAGTTGATTCTCAAGATGTGCCTGACGTCCGCGTACGATGGTGAGAACACTGATTTTCATAGCGTCAACAACTCCCGAGACATTCTGGCTTCGTGAGACCAATGAGCGACTTCAGTGATGTGTTTCGCGGCCTGTTCAGCTCCGTCGTGTTCGAACACATTTCGCCAAGGCGATGGATCCAACGACATCGCTTCGTCAATCAGCGTTGGCCATTGGCTTGGAGCGGGCCAAGCGGTCAATCCGATCGCCAATCGTTCACGGCCGAGGACCTTCGCTTTGCGAATTTGCTCCTCGAACGGGCGATCTTCCGCGATGGCGATGAACCGGCATTGAACATGGCCGAGTTCCATCACGCAGTTGTGACCGGCAGACGTTACGACCACACTGGCGTTAGCGATCCATTGGTTGGGCAAATTTTGCCATCCGGCAAAGAACAGGTTTGCAGGTGTCCTTCCAGAGTTCGAATCATCGTCCTTTCCCAGAACGACCCAGTCAGCATGCGAAACCAAAGTCGCCGCGTCTCGCAAGTGTTGGTGGACGTCGCCCGTGCCTCCCCGACCGAACATCACAACGATCGTTGGTCGCTCCCGTTTCGACTTGGTTCGTTGCGTTTGGTTTGAGGATTCGATTGTTTGCTGGCGGCAAAACCCATCCAGATAAATCGTTTTGTCTCGCACAAAGTCGGGCGTGATGTCATCTTCCATTGACTCCGGAAATGGAGCAAGCAGTGAATGGGCGGCTTCGTAAGCGGCCAAGTGGGCTGGGTCGTCGCGACGGCCATGTTGCCGCATCACAATCTGCGGAATCGATGCCAAACGCGTGAGCATTGATATCTCTGCGGAGACATCGACCACCATCACGTCCGGTCGTGTTTTGTCCAGCCAGCGTGTGTACTGGGCAACGCGTCTCGTGATTGAGTCGGTCCATAGCGGTGCGTGGTGCAACGCGGAAACCTCTTGTGCATGCTGCATTCCTCGCACGGGCACGTCGTCGTTGTCGCAGTCGATTCCGATGACGTTTGTCAATGTGGGGCCGCTCCAATCCAACTGGTGTAGACGGCTGGTGATCACGGTCGCAGGAATGGAGAGCTGTTGTAGAATCGCCTCTGTGCGATGCTTGTGTCCCATTCCATGATAGTGAGTATAAAAACCCACTCGAGGCTGGTGATCGCTCACGCGGCAACCTCCGTTGGAATGGTCCAATCCGTTTGACTCTGGAAGAGCCTCTCGTATTGATCGATCATACGGTCAAACGAGTAGTGTTCCTGGGCGACACGTCGACAGATCTCGCCAGGTAGAGTCATGCAGCCATGGATTGCATGCGCGAGTTCTCGAACGCTGCCTGGTTTGGCGAGACGCCCGGTGGAGGCGCCGATCAGTTCGGGCAATGCTCCGCGACTGAACGCCGCGACGGGTGTCCCGCATGCGAGCGACTCGGCAACGACCAACCCGAAGGGTTCGTCCCAACAAGGCGTGACCAGCGTGACCGCAGAACGGCTGATCAAAGCATCGAGCTCATCGTGGGTTCGGTGACCATGGTAAGCATCGCATGAACGCAACAAAGGCATGACTTCGGTATCAAAGTAATTTTGATCCGAGATTGGACCGACAACATCCAATGGAATACCGGCACGGTGAGCGGCCCGCAGAGCCAAGTGAGTTCCTTTGTCTGGCAGGATGCGCCCGAACCAAATGGCACGACGCTGCTTCTGTTCTTGGCGGAGTCCCCAGCAGGCTGTGTCGACGCCATTGTGAACGACCGTTTGTTCGGGCAACAAATGCTTCCAAGCACCCGCGTTGGCACCCGAGATGTTGACAAATTGCCCACAACCGTGGTGCCCGCGTGTTTCGATCTCCGCTGCCATGCGAGGAAGAACAGGTGCATGGACCGTCGTGATCAGTCGTGTGGGCAATAGGTGAGAGAACCGCAAAGGAATAGGGCTGAGGGAATGGTTGTGGATCACGTCAAAGCCACCGTCGCTGAGTTCCAGCATCAGCGATGCGTAGGCCTCGTCCTCAACGCTTTCGATCCAATCATGACAGACGCGACCGAGACGCACTTTCGATTCGGGGATCGTTGCGTTAGGAAGAACACTCGTGACCGGCAGGGATGGATCCGAATCACCAGCAGCAAAAAGAGTCACGTCGTGACCTCGAGTCACCAAGGCGGACGTGTAGGCATGAGTGAACGCCTCCAGTCCTCCTGCAAACGGTTTGGCGATGGGGAATTTCAAGTGACCTATAATGCCGATCTTCATGGCGAGTTGCTCCCCAGCCGATGGGTTTGTAAATGACGATTGATGTTCCAATCATCCGTGATGTTGTTGTGAATCCTTCGGGCTCGGCTTACGCAACGGTCGTGCCAATTGGTGACGCCAATGGAACAAGAAGACCAAATCAATGACGTCGAGTTGCCACCACCGGGATTCGTTCCGCGATTGGCGAGTCGGCTCCTGAATTGATCATTTGGCGATCAGACTGATTGATGAACGTGACCAGTGAGACCAACATTTGGCTGAGTCGCTGGCCTACTTTTGCGCTGGTTGAGGCTTGCTTTGGTTTGATTCGACGATGAGGAATGCTACTGGTGGACATGGTGATTCCTGTGAAAGTGCGTCACTTTTGCTGAGATGGAATGATGGCACGAGTTTCGCTTGCGGATCTCGCGTTCTCCTATGGACGGGGCGTTGATGCTCCGCAATCAACAGCACTGCATCTTTTGAGCCAGCACCAGAAAGGTTTCTTTCCAGTTCTGGTCGTTGGCGAATCAAGCTTGCTGATTGAAAATGACCTCCGAGAATTTCAATCGCATTTTTCGGCTCCTTTCCAACGGAATTCATGTCAGAGTTCACTCGTCGTTCCGAATCCGATGCATATGGCTATCGGGCGATGGTGGCGGTTGCGGTTCCACTGGCAGCCACAGTTGGTTGTTTCTCGCTCACGCTCTTCACCGATCGAACGCTTTTGATGTGGTACGGTCCGACGTCATCGGCGGCATCGATGGCCGCCGGCAACTTGTACTGGGCGATCGCATGCATTCCCGTTACCGCAATGGGATTCATCACCCCACTTGCTGCCATGGCTTTCGGGAAGAAACGTGGCCGGGGGGCGGTGGCATTGAGGGTGTGGTCGCTGCTTTGGCAATGCGTGTGGTTCACACTTGCTTGCGTGCCAGCGTTCGCTTTGATCGGTTGGCTGAGTCCCAGTTTGTTCGAAGCGTTTGGACATGACACCGACCTAGCGGAGCAGGAGGCTCGCTATTTTCGAACGTTGCTATGGGTGGCTCCCGCGTCCATGTTGGAAGCCGGTCTGACTGCGTTCTTTGTCAGCAGACGAGTGACTCGTCCAATTTTACGGACCAACATCGCTTCGTCAGGACTGAACGTTGTTCTGGACTACTGGTTGATCTTCGGCGGAATTGGATTGCCAGCGATGGGAGTGTTTGGTGCGGCCCTGGCCACCACGATCGCGATGTGGTTCAAGGTGGCTGTCTTTGCAATGATGTTGCTGCGACTCCATTCGTTTGGGCGTCATCTCGGGATGGCATGGCGACCGAATGTTCGGGTGATGGCGGAGATCATTGGCCCTGGATCTGCGATCGGATTGCAGCAATTGATCCGCTCGGGGTTGTTCAGCTTCATTCTTTTGGTCATTGGTGCGGCATCAGTCACTGGTTTGGCGGCGACCTCCGCCGCGCTCACCCTGTACCAGTTGCTGTCGATTCCCGCGATCGGTTTGGGGACCGCGGTCACGGTGGTCACCGGGCAGGCATTGGCGGCCAAAGGGATTGGCTTCGCGTCAGAAACCATTCACCGAGGGATAAGGCTGGGGTTGGCCGTGGCGTTGTCACTAGCGGCGGTGTTGGCTGCGTTCCCGGAGACGCTTCTTCAGATCCCGCTGGGCGGTGTCGCTGACCAAGAACGAACCACGATCGAACCGCTCGCGGTTCGGTTGATGGGGTACGCTGCCGTTTATGTTTTGGTGGACGTTGCGAGCCTGGTCCTCGCGGCGGCCGCCAAGGGAATTGGCAAGTCTTTTGTGATACTGGTCTCAACCGCCGTGCCTGGATTTTTGGTGGTGACGGGCGGTTGGTGGCTTACCCACCATGGCTTGTTGGGTGGGGGGACAATGGCGAGCGAGCAGCAGGTCGTCACGTTCTGGTGGTCGACTCTGGTTCTGTGGTCCGCCGCCCAAGCCACCATCCTGGCGGGGAGTTTGTTCTGGATGTTGAAGCAGTCGTTGGAGACATCGCTCGCTTTTGTCGATTCAGCTTGCCATCAGAAATGACCGTTGGTAAGGTGGGATGTATGAGATCACCGCTCCTCCTCGTTCTGCTGGTCGTCAATTTGTTGACGTGCCCCATGCGTTGTTTTTCGTGTCCAACGGAAGCAGCGTGTGAGAAAGGTGCTGCGTCCGCTAGTTGCGTCTGCTGCCACCGTGTTGATGCGGAGCTGCCCTCTTCGCCCTCTGGTGTCCTCCCAGGGCAAGACGAGAGTTCGCCTTGTGGGGCGGACTGCAGTTGCAACGGTTGCCTTTGCGATGGTGCCGTCATCGAGGACGATACTGAGCTGCCGGATTTCCATTCGGTGACCCAATGGGTTGCACACGCAGGTGTGAAGAAGCTCTTCTCATCCGTTTTGGACGTGAACCGTCCATTGCATCCCGGCTCGCATTTCCGAGCGAACCTTTCTGGCCGCCAGGTGCGTGTTGCGCACCAATCTTGGCTGATTTGATGATCGACCACCGGAATGGAGTGGCGGAACGCTGCTGAAGCGTTGCTGCAATTCCATCCGCGGATTGTTCGAAGTCGTACAAACGCAACCGTCATGCGTGAACGCTGTGTGCGTTCGATCGATGGTGTTTGAATCTGTTTGGCAATGCGCCTGTTCTTCACGCTGTTACTCGTGACGGAGTTGGCATGCGCCAATTTGGAATCCCTTTTTTAACATGGAAGAAGTGAAAATGATGTTGAGTTCGAAACGTAACGGAATGGGTTGGGTCGCCTTGGCCACGGTTGCCTTCGCCTTGCTCGCTCCATCCACCGCCTCGGCGAATCCTGTCTCGGCGCAAAAGTCGGCATCCAACCAGATTGTGATGACCGTCGGTGAGATGTGTGGCGGATGCGTCAAACGAATCACTGCTCGGTTTGATTCGGTGGATGCTGTCACCAAAGTCGTTTGCAGTATCGAGAAAAAGTCAGTGACATTAGTCCCCAAGGACGGCGTGAAGCTCAGTCCGAAGGGGATCTGGGAGATCATGGAAAGCATCGGCAAGACGCCGAAGAAAATGATCACTCCGGATGGCACGTTCACATCCAAACCAAAGCGTTGAACATGAGGTCGACCTTTTGTTTCGTTGTCCAATCGATACACCGGGGTGATCGCTGATGCTGTTACCGTGGGAATACGGCGTCCGCAACCTGGCCCGGCGGCCGGTACGCACCGCATTGACCTTGGTGGCTCTGGCCACCGTGGTGATGCTGGTGTTTGTGGTCGTTGGGTTCATCCGTGGACTCGAGCAATCGCTCGCGGTCAGCGGGGATGACGACGTGGTGTTGGTGTATTCGGTGAACTCGGAAGAGAACATCGAGAACTCCTCAATTGCCGCCCGGACTCCTTCGTTGTTGGCGGCCAGCCTCGGTGGCACGATGAAACGCTTCGGCGTGAACCATGTCTCACCGGAACTGTATCTCGGCACTCGAGTCACCACTGAATCGGGACTGGGCGGACTTGGTTTGGTTCGGGGCGTGGAAACGTCAGCACCGCTGGTACGTCGTTCGGTTCAGTTGGTCGAGGGAACGTGGCCAACGGAAGGCGAAGTGATGGTCGGTCAATTGGTTGCCACCAAGCTTGGACGTGAATCAAGTGCATTGCAAATCGGCAGGCAACTCGAGTTTGAGGGACGCAAGTGGACGATCAGTGGCCGGTTTGCGTCGGGCGGGTCGGCATATGAATCTGAAATCTGGTGTCCCTTGGGTGACTTTCAAACCGCGACCAAACGTCAAGACCTGAGTTTGGTCGCGATTCGATTGCAGCCCAATCGTTCAGCAGCGGAGGTTCAGTTGTTTTGCAAAGAACGACTAGATTTAGAACTGCGAGCGATTCGCGAAACGGAATACTACGCCTCGCTGCAACAGCACTACAAACCCGTCCGAGTGTTGGCGTGGTTTGTGGTGGTGCTGGTTTCCGGTGCGGGTGTGTTTGCCGGTTTGAACATGATGTATGGATCCGTTGCCGGACGGATTCGAGAAATCGCAACGTTGCAAGCCATCGGATATCGAAGGCTTGCGATTTTGCTAAGCGTCGTCCAAGAGGGCGTCTTGTTGGCCGCCGCCGGATCATTGTTGTCGGGGGTGGTTGCGCTGCTGCTGCTCAATGGCATGGCGGTTCGATTCACGATGGGGGCTTTCACATTGCGGATCGACAGCGTTGCAATCTTGATCGGTTGCGGCGTGGGATTTTTGTTGGGTGTCCTTGGTTCGTTGCCACCGGCACTGAAAGCGCTGCGAGAAGAAGTCGCAACGGGACTGAAAGCCGTTTGACTCGTTAACCCTTTTGATAGAGAAGTACCATGAAACGTTTTGAACATCTTGTGATGGCTGGAGCCATTGCCCTCATTTCTGGTTGCGGCGGTGCGGAAGTCGCGGACCAAGCTCCATCCACATCTTCAGCTGCGGATTCGGCCTACCTGGCCAGTTCCGAACCTGCCAACGCGATGCCCGTCGGAGAGGCTCGTGCAAAGGCTTCCGATGGGGAAGAGCTGACATTGGTCGGTTTGATCGGTGGCTCCACGGAGCCGTTCGTTGACGGATTGGCTGCTTTCACGGTCGTTGACCCTGAGATTCCGCACTGCAGCACAGAGGAAGGTTGCCCCACGCCATGGGATTATTGCTGCACTCAGGATCAGGTCAAAGACAACATTGCAACAGTGAAAGTCGTTGACGAGTCAGGATCGCCGGTTTCCCAAACCGCGAGTGACCTGTTGGATGTCCATGAACTGTCGACGGTCGTTGTGCAGGGCGTTGCCAGACGCGACGATCAAGGCAACTTGACCGTGGAAGCCAACGACATCTTCGTACGTTCGAGCAAGTAACCATGGCTGACGCTCCGCTGGATCTTGGTCAACTGGCCATCGATCGTACGCCAACGCAAAGCACTCCGTCGCCGGCGTCTCGTCGTCGACGATGGATCAGTCGTTATGTGTTTCCGATTGGGATCCTGGTCGGTTTTGCAGCATTGCTCGCGGTCGCGGCCGGTCGTCACTGGATGCCACGGCAAAGTGTTACCGTGATCCCAGTGATCGCAAAACGTGCAGACGTTGTTCAAGCGGGGCAAACGTTGTTTCAATCACCCGGATGGATCGAACCGCGACCGACTGCGATCAGCGTCGCGGCGTTGGCCCCGGGGGTGATCGAATCGTTGTTGGTGGTCGAGGGACAGCCGGTGAAACGCGGTGAACCGGTCGCGCGGTTGATCGCGATCGACGCGGAACTGAACGTCCAGCAGGCAAAGAACACCGTTGCGATCCGGCAAGGTGAACTGCAACGCGCCGAGGCGGAATGGAATGCTGCGTTGGTTCGGTTTGAAAATCCCGTGCACTTGGAGGTTGAGCTCGCCGATGCGCAGAGCATGTTGGCGAGGGCGGAAACGGAACTCGCGAAACTGCCGTTTTTGATCGAAGCAGCGGAGGCGAGCGTCGAGTACGCGCGGAACAACATGCAAGGCAAACGATCTGCGGAAGGAGCGATCTCTGGACGAATCGTTGCCCGCGCGGAAAGTGACCACGCAGCTGAATTGGCCAAGTTGCAAGAATTGCAGAGACGCCAACCGAATTTGCAACGCGAGGTCGATGCTTTGAATAAGAAAGTTCGGGCGTTGGAGAAACAACTGAGCTTGTTGGTCGAGGAGACGCGGCAGGTCGAGGAAGCCAAAGCCAAGGTCGCTTCATCAAAAGCGCTTTGGGAAGAAGCGAAATTGCAACTGAAAGAAGCGTAATTGGCTTTGGAACGTAATATCGTCATGGCGCCAATGGAGGGTCGAATTCTGCGTTTGATTGCTTCGCCGGGAACCCGAGTTTCGGGGATGGCGTCCTCCACCGGACACAGTGCCAGCACGGTCGTCGAAATGTACGATCCTCAACGCCTGCAAGTCCGCGCGGATGTGCGGTTAGAAGACGTGCCAATGGTTCGACAAGGACAGCCGGTGGAAATCGAAACCGCATCCTCGTCATTGGTCATCCAAGGGCGTGTGCTGCAAGCCACCAGTGCAGCGAATGTTCAAAAGAACACATTGGAAGTGAAGGTCGAATTGATCGATCCCCCTTCCACTGTCAGCCCCGAGATGTTGGTCACGGCAACCTTCCTGTCACCTGCGACCGAGTCCGACATCAACGCAGCGAAAGACAAGCAGCGATTGTTTGTTCCCGAATCGTTGATTCAATCCGGCGATTCTGGCTCTTTCGATCAAGCCTCCGCCCAACCACTCGCAACCAGCTAGGCCCCCCAGTCGCTCTCCTCTGTCTCCATCCAACCCTGTAACCGACTGAGCCCCTCAGTCCACCGCCCCTGTCTCCACCCACCACTCGTAACCGACTGAGGCCCT
>NZ_JBICHO010000340.1:0-17829 GCF_043100905.1 Rhodopirellula sp. JB055
GAAACCTTGCAAACACCGAACGATGAAGGCGAGAAATATTTAGTTGTATGTTTCGAATCGCAAATAAGCGCGAAGGCCTTGTCCTGGTTTTCCACCCACATGTCGCGTTCGGATTTTCATGAACATCTCGGACGGTTCTTGTAAGACTCCGTTGCGGTCTTGTTCGTGTTTGATCATCCGTGTCGTGTAGCCGTCGACGTTGGCGATCAAATGCTGCAGCGAGTCCTCGGCGAGTTTCAGCACCTCTGACATGGGAACTTCGACGGAAGCTGATTCGGTCGTCCCGTCGTTTTGAGCGTTGCTGACTGACGAAGGGGGGCCGATCGCGGTCGGTGGATTGGCGACAGAACGTGGCGCACTTTTCCCGCGGACGAACCAACCCAAGCCCAACCCCACAAAGAAACACAGCAGGCCAATCAGGCAGGTTCTGCGCCGGCTGCAACAAGACACATTGCCGTTGGAATGGGCGGAAGATGAATCGGAAGCCATGAAAACAAACACCGGTTGAGAATATGAAAAAACCTCTCTGAATTCACCTGTTGTCAGGCTCGCCCAGAGAGGTTTGAGAGGTCAATGATTCCGATCATCTGACAGTGCAAATGATCGGAATGACAAATGTTTGGCTCAGAAGCCCTGGTTCATTTTGGCTTGTTGAGCTTGGCGAGCGGCAGCACCGATGGCTTGCAGCATGCCGTCACCGATGATGAACCGGCTGATTTGGCCGTTTTCGATTGCTTCGGAAACGATCCGCAGTTCACCTGCGTCATCGGCTCGCGAAAGAGCGTCGATCATGGCGGCGATCGCGTCGTTGTTTTCAACGGATTGAGCGAACTGAAGGATCGGCATCAGGTTGACTTCCAGTTGCATCAACGTGTTGCCCGATGGAGCCACAGGAGTCGCTTCTGAATCAATCAGTTGTTTCATAAATGGCAGGCTGTCGTCTCCCAAAGCTACGTAGATGGCTTTGGGGCCGGTTCCGATGTGAACGCGAACTTGTTCGCCGAAGATTTTGCGAACTTCGTCTTCATCGGCTGGCACGTCGGCTTCCACCAAGTGCATGTTGACGCCTTTGTAGTTGTTGACGTCAAACTCAAAGCGAGGTGCGTCGCCGTGGCCTTGGACCTTGGCTGCCAAATCTTTGACAATGCTGGCGGCTTCTCCACCATCGGCGACAAAGGAGCCCAGAGCGAATTGCAGTTTGTTGGCATCGGTCAACAACAGAGCGCCAAAGTCCGACTTGCCTTCTTTGGCCGAGTCCATCATCAATTCAACGACGCGGCGAATCATGTCCGTGGCTTCGGCTTGTTCAGCTTCGCTCAGTTTGTCGGTTTGGCTCAGGGCCGATCCCAGCATTTGCATCGCACCGTCGACGCTCGTTTGAGCTTGTTCCAAAGCCTCGGGGCCAATCGAGCTGGCGAAGTGAACGTAGCCGGCGGCATCTTCACGAATGACGCTGCTATAAGCCGACGGGATTGGTTTTTGTCCGTCGTAGATGCGGGCCAATTTGGTGCCGGCGACGGCGGTGAATTCGGTTTCGAGCAAGATGCGGCGATTGGCCGAATCAATGTCGATGCCGATCATCAACTCCTTGGTTTGATCGATGACTTGTTCGAGTTGTTCGATCGATTGAGCAGCGTATTCCATCGCGGCTTCGTCGCCGTTTTGTTGCTGCTTCATGGCTTGGTCAAAGCCTTGACGGATTTGACCGATCAACGCATCACGCATCGGCGGTGGGACTTGTTGCACGTCCAAGCGGACGGCGATGTCATAGTCCGTTCCCATTTCGCTGATGATGGCCGATGGGTCAGCGGGAGCATTGTCGAGCACGCTTCGGTTGCGAGCTAGAACAGCCCAGTTGCCGATTTGGCGGATGAACACGGTGTTGGCACCGATTGCGATCACCATGGTGCCGTCGTCCAGTTCATCGGCGGGGCCGACCTGAGCTTCCATGCGTTTCAGCACGGTCTTGACGTTGGCGGTTGGCAACAACGCGATGGGTTCAGGAGCACCGTCGATCAATGGCACGATCACGCCGACAGGCTGCGAGGTGTCGATGCCTTGGGTGAACGTTCCGGCCATCATGGCGAACATGCCGCCCAATTGTGGCTGGCCAATCGCACCGCTGAGGTAATTCAAATCGCGGGTCAACTGATCGATGCTGCCCAGCGTGACCACGACGACTGGTTCAGTGGATTGTCCGGCCACGGCACTGCCGCCACCGGGAGTCAATTTTTCTTGAGCCATCACCGAGGTGAATGGCGAGGCGATACCTGCGACGGCGACCAAAGCGGCCAACGCGAACGTGGCAACTCGAGAAACGCCTGGGCGGGCGGGTTGGAAACGGGCGTACGACAATCTCACGGGTGCGTCCTTTGTCGGATCAAATTGGAAATTGAAAAGGCAAGAGCTTCAACTGTAAGGCCGTGTCATGTCAGGAACAGGGCGCCTACGAAGAAAGGTACCCAAGCCGATTCGCCGAAGTTTCAGCAATGTTGGCAATTTAGGCGAGTTTCTCCGAGGATATTTTCGCGTCTTGGTGGCTTCCCGAATCGGCAGAATCCAGGGCCTGGGCTGCCTGATCGTCCTGTTCCTCCCGGATTTCACGCTCCAAACGAGCGATCGCCAGTCGGATCAGACGCGTTTCACGACGTGCGACAGCCAATTCTGCCTGCAGCCGGGTGAGCTGGCGACTTTTGTCGGTTTTGAACAATCGCGTGGCAACGCCCAGAATCACCAACGCTCGAAATCCTTTGAGGGCTGTGCCCCGCAAGCGATACGCTCTCGCAAGTTTGGCAATCTGGGGGATTTTCGCGAGCTTCGCCAAGCGGGTCCCTCGAACGGCCTGCATCGACCGCAGGAACGAGAAAAACGGCAGCAAAATGATGGCCAGGTCGACCCAGTTGTGGCGGATGTATTGCAGCTTTTTTTCCGCAATCGAGACCATCAAAATGAACTCGTCCGCGAATGCGAACCAGATCACTCCGGTGCCAATGTGCAACGCGATTCGCAGCCATTGATAGCGTGCGACTTGGTCTTTGAGAAAGAATTCGGTGACCAGAACAGGCAAGATCAGCAGCGCGATGCCGATCATCGGAACGCTGAAGTGCTGGGCCAAACGCCGTCGCAAACGTTTGTTGGTTCGTTGCCACGACATTCCGGGCAACCACAGTTGACCGTGCATTTCGTAACTGCGAGCGCACATACGCAGCGACGGGCAAATGCAAAACGTCAACGTGTAGAAATGGAACCAACGCATCGACCGGGACTTGGGCCGAATGATCCAGTGGTAAACGGATTCGACGATGATGATCGGCCAGATCGCCAACATCGTGAGGATGGCAGCTCGTTCAAACCACATGCCAAGGTACGTGGAATCGACTGGGATGACGTATTGATCCGGGTGAGCTTGCGAGGCCGTTTCGCGAAGATTGGGAACGTCGACCCACATCACGATCAAGATCGCTTGGCACACCAAGAACAACACCGAGATCGTAAACATCCACGGCGCGGTGACGCGAGCGATTTGCGTGTGGATGGGTGATTGCGAATGCGACGTCATGAAGAGCGGGTGCCACTGGCGAATACTTGCCAAACCGAGTTGGCGGCCTCGACATCATTTTGCTGGGCCGCTGCACGACCATAGACGATTCGGTTGTAAGCATCGACGACCTGGACCGCCGATTGGCCGAGCGAGGGGAACTGCGTCGCAACTCGACGGACGAATTCAGATGGCGTTTCATCTGGCGCCCGCTCGACACCCTGTTCGCGGCACCAAGCTTCCAGGGCTTGAAACGTGATGACCACCACGCGACGTGGATCGGGATCGCCGGCTGGGTTTCGGAACGATGAAAACGGGCGCGGCGGCGATTCCGACTGAATGCTTTTTCTTTCGGTTGGCTGGGCTGCGGAGGAGGCGTCCTCTTCGTCTGCAAAAAGGCTGTCCCACCACGCCAAGATGGCGTCCAGGTTGCGAGCGACAAAGAACGCAATGAACACCAACAACGCGAGCAAAATCACCCACTTCAGCATTCCAAACATGGTGCTGAACACGCCGCTCAAAGGGGGCGAACGATCCGTTGGTGGCTTGGTCCGAGCGGACAGCGGTTCCTGCTGTTGGCTCTGGTTCGCATTTTGCCGATCGGAAGATCGTGAGGAATTCTCGGTGTTGGATTGGGATTGCTGCGAGGGTTGATTTTCGGTGGATTGATCTTCAGGCGTTTGAGCGTTTTCCGCCGAATCGGATTTCGAGCCTGATTCGCCTTGGTCTTCACCCGATGCGCTGTCCTGGGGCGTGTTCGATTGGGACTCGTTTGGTTTCTGGGCAGATGGTTGCTGGGCAGGGGAACCGGATTCGTTGGGTGGCGAAGATGGGTTCTTGGAGGACTCGTTCGGTTTGTCTCCGGCGGGTTGATCGCTGCCGGGGTCCTGGCCTTTGCCTTGCTTCTTTCCGCCCGGATCACTACCGGCGGGACCATCTTCGCGATTTCCTTTTGAGCCGCCTGGTTTTCCGCCCGGTTTGGTTTCGCCGCTGGGGGAACCGTCTTCGCTGGTTTCGGAGGATCGGGCATCGTTCTCGTCGCTGATCTCCGCTCCTTCGTCGCCCCATCCGTACTCGCTGGCGGACAACGGTTTCCGGTTGGTAAGAAATTCCGGGACCTTCATCGACGCCACGGCTTTCCCGGGCAGCGGGGCGATGTAGGCAATCATCAGGATCAACCCAATGATGACAATGCCGCCAGCCAGCCAGGCGATGGTCGCATCCATCGGCATCTCGGTTTGTCGCTGTCGTAGATAGCGTCGAAGGTTCAGGAACGATGTCACCACGAGCAGAGACAGCGCGGAGAACAAATAGAGCGTCAGAAGAATGCGGGCCAAGTTCCATGAGCTGGAATCACTGCCCAGAAAGAATTGCCCCAAACCAAATAACGGCAAGGCACCCAGTGCCAACCACAGCACGGTTCGCCCCGGTTGATGTCCCGCCGCCGGATTTTTGGCCGAGCGTTTCGAATTCGGTTTAGCACTCGGGTCGTTCGCGTCCGTCGTCGTCTTTGATAGCGAGAGGTCCGATTGTTGCTTTTGCTGCCGTCGAAGTTTCAGGAATGACAATCCACTGTCGATCAACCCTTGGCCACTGCTGTCGACGGAGTCATCGACGAGGGTGCAGTCATGGACGATCTTGTCGGCCAGATATCCAACCACCCACACGATTCCGATGGAAAAGATCGGGTCGCCGACGTACACCACCAAGACGTAAACGGTCGCGATACCAAGGGCAATCGCATACAGCGAGGAGTACTGTCGGTCGTGTTCGATGGTGATGCGAGCGATCGCGGTCGCTCCCATCGTGTACATCAACATCGTCCACACCAATGCACCGGAGTACCCGCCGGAGTACAAGACGATGCATAGGAAGCTGGCCAAGCTGAACAGCATCATAAAGATCAACACCGGCGCAATCGCGATGGCGGCGTAGTCGGCGGCGGTATGATGCAGTCGGCTCAAGAAGATGCCGTTTTGCTAGCTGGCCTGCCCGTGCGCGGCGTCACCGGCTTCGTTGGGATGAGACGCTTTCCATCGCCGCATGGCGGGTTCAATCGTACTCATTGGAACCCATCGTTGCCGGGTCTTGGTACTCTGCACCAGGGTTTCTGGTGAAATTTTTCCCCGATCGATTCGAAGCAACATTTCAGGTTCGCTGATGGGACCGATCCGTTTCGTCGTATGAAACCATCCGTGGCTCATGTAATACCATTGGGCACTCATCTGCACCTCCACTAAGTATGCGGAACAACCTTGAGCTTAGTGTTTTTGTCACCTTGATCACAGCTAATTCTGGGGTGATTCTTTCGCGTCAAGGGTGGTGTTTTCGCCTGTAAGGGGGGGCTTTTCAACGCGAGTTCTCGTGGAAATCGTCTTGTGACGGCGGTGATGAAACCAGTACTTTGGCCGTGGACGGTTCAATTTGGATCTCAAAAAAATCGGCCACTCTGTTGGGTGGTGATTGTCACAAAAGCTGGTTTTCAAGTGATGGGGCAACGCGAAAAGAACGCTCGGAGTCAACCTCGATACGGCCGTCATCGTGGCGGGGTCAGTGCGTGCGACAATTCTTTCGCGATCACGGTCTCGCGGATGTTGACCGGGGTCGTGGTCTGTGTTTTTGGCGTGACGAATGCCCTCGCGCAAACCAGTGAAAAAATCATTGTCTTGCCGGAAAAGGGCATTCCTTCCTGCGAGTTGACGGACTCGGTGATTCGGTTCCGGATCGAAGGGGAAGAGGACGCGGTTGGCAACGAAGCTGACGCCAGCGAAATGGCGCCTGCCGCAGCGACTGATTCAGAACGATCGGCGGGCGGTTCAGGACGACTGGACATTCGGTCTGCCGAATCCAATGCCTTGATTGGTCAAGTGAGGATTTCGCCCGCGACGGTATCAGAACCGGTCGATCACCGAGCCTGGAATTTATGATGTCCAGATGCGCGTCCCTCGAAACCAGAAAGGTTGGCAACGTTGGTTGCGTTTGGACTCTCTGACGGAACATGATTCGATGGACGTGGTTCGCAGTTGGACCGTGATTGTGTTCCCGGCCAGTGGATCGCAGCAGGAGGTCGTCGGCGCATCGCCCGCGGTTGATTCTCAACCGATGGAACTGAAGCCACGTCAGGTGATGACTCGAGTCGACATGGCAACGTTGAGGTCGTGGTGTTCTCACACCTCGGTGGACACAACGGCGAATGAGCATTCCTTGTTGAGTTGGAGCTGGCGCCATGAGGATGCACCCATTTCGAAGGAAGCCTTCCGTTGGCAGGCTCGTCTGGATTGCATAAAGCGAGAGATCAAAGGTCTCCGTGAAGAAGGTGTCGATGCGATCGTGCTGCCGATCGCGAAGATCGAATCGGCGGACGAATCGGAAACTTCGGCTTCCGAATTCGATCCCGAAGAAGACGCCATGTTGGTCCGTCTGGCCGCGAATGAAATGATTCAAGCAGAGGGCCAGGTTTGGTTGGAACCACCGCATTTGCAATGCGGTGCTCCGGTGGATCAGTTGGTTGAATCGTGGAATGCATTTTGGGGGCAGGGACAAGCAGCCGGTTTTGTGGTGCCTTGGCAATCGGAAACGATCCGGTGCCGATACTGTGGCCATCACCATGCCACGGAGGCTCTGCTGCCAATCATTGCCAAACTGAAGCGTCAGCATTTGATTTTGGTCGAAGACCCCAATGCGGAAGAGTCGACCAGCGAACTTGTTTCCAACGAACCGTCCACGCTGCCTTCGCTCAAGCAAACCCTGGTCGAAATTCGCCGACTTCAACCCGAGCGAACAACCCAACAGGTTTGGCTGGTCAGTGATCATCGACGTGAGTCACCTCCGCGGTTGAGTTCGCATTTTCCAGTCGCGGAAGGTCCGGCATCGGAGCCGGCCAAGGGATTTTGGTTGGGATATCAATCGATCGATTCCGGTTTGGACGGCCTGGCTTCGGACACTGCATCATTGCTCGGCAGCGGTGCTGTTTCGATGCAACAGATGGACGATCAATGGATTCAGTGGTGGGATTTGGCTGGCCACCGAGCGGGTCGGCTGAATTCACAAGTCGCTTCCTCGACAACAGATTCCAGATCGCCGCGATTCTTGTTCGTCGATCGCGAAATGCTTGAATCGTCCAGCGGAAAGATCGCTTTCCATGCGTGGAAAAACTGGCACGAGGAACTGGTTTTGATTCCCGCCAAGGTTGCCGATGCCAATCAGAAGTCGGTCGATGGATTGGTGACCGTCGCTTTGCACCCGTCCAGTCATTCCTTGATTCTTGTGAATCGGGCTCCGTGGCCTATGACCGTTTCGCTTGCGACGACTGAGGAGACCGTTTGGAAAACAGAATCCAAAGAGGAAGACGTCGACCTGGCACTCACGGTGCCCGAACAGACAGGGTTGGGGGCGCGTTTGAAATTGCCTCCGCATCAAATCTTGGTTTGTCAAAGTGAATCGCCGCTGCCTTCCAAGATTGCTTGGACCGGGACGGTTTCAGATCCCGCCACGATGATGCCTCGAATCACCGAACAAGTCACCATGGTCGTCGAGCATGTTGGTTTGTTGAGTGAACTGGATCGATTGCCTCGCGAATTCGACTCGCCGTCATCAGACGCTGAACGGCGAGCCGCACCGGCACGGTCTTCGATTGATCGTTGGAATCCCGGGCGAGTGATTCAGGCCAGCACAACGTTGCTGCGTTCTTCCAAGCAAGCCGCACCGCAATCGTTTTCAACCATGCCGCAATCATTGCTCAGCAATGGCGGTTTCGAACAAGGCAGTTTACCGGATGCGAACGCGCGACTTGGGATTCCCAATTGGATGCATGCTCAGCATCCTGCTGACGCGGTGAAATTGGATTCACGTTCGGCGTTTCGTGGCGAACAGAGTGTTCGTTTGGCGGCTCGGGATGAGTCCGGAACGCAGGCTTGGTTGATCAGCAAAAACATCGCGACTCCAATCGCGGGACGCGTGGCCATTTCCATGGCCGTTCGTGGTTATCGCGAACCTCGTACGGGCTCGGCGAACACGCGAACATCCACTCCGCCGCTGGCCAATCCCGTCGCGGGCAAGGCTCCTCAGGTTCTGTCTGACACGTCCGGTCCTGGCAACATGTCGGGACAGGATGGCGTGGAAGAGCCGGCCAAAACTCTGACGCTGCGAGTCGCACTGGAAGGGTCTCTTGACGGTCAACCCTGCCGGCATTGGCGAGAGGTCGAAGTGCCTGTGAACGGCAAGTGGCAAGACGCCAACGTGGTATTGGAATGGTTGAACATTGATGTGGAACGAACACGCGATCTGCGTGTGACGATCGACAATCTGTCCGATGGGATCATCTGGGTGGATGAGATATTTGTAACCGATTGGTTCGCTAGCCGATCCGAGCGGGCGGAACTGCAGAGCCTGGCCTACTTGGCTGTTCAAGGGTTGCAGCGAGACGATGTCAAAGCGTCGGCGCAGTTGCTGAATCATTTTTGGGCTCAGCAGTTGTTGCAATTTGCCATGCGGCGATCGACCGATCCTCGCCGTGCCGAAGCAAGTCGCCCATTTGTTCAGCCTGCGTTTGGAAGGGATGTTGCCAGCCCCGTCGCGGTCGCCGCGTCGTCCACCGCTGGGCTGCCAATCGGAACCATCGTCAACGGGAAAATGGGGGCCGATCCGGTTGGGACCGCAGAGGCCCCCCCGGGCTCCGCGGGCAAGCAGCCTCGTGTGGATTCATCGCAACAAAATTCAGGTGTGACTGGAAAAATTCGCAACTGGTTGCCTGAACCGCTAAGATTTTGAGTCGTTTTTGATCAGCCGAACGCCTTCCAAAGGTTTCGCTTATGTGCCATTCGCCGTCGCAACGATCAGAGCCTGCGAACGCAAAGAAACGCAGCCGGTCGTCCTTTCGTTTTTGGGGACGCATCGCCGCCGCGGTTTTGGCAGTGGTATTGGTTGTGGGCGGCACGGCGAGTTTTTGGGCCGTGCGACAATCTCGACATGTGCCCGATTTTTACCAACGGGTATTGGATCAATCCGATCAGGCGATGGAAGTTGCTCGGAACCAATTGCAGTATGACGTGGAGCAACTGCAATCGGACTTGTCACGTCGGGGGTCTTGGAACGCATCGTTCAGTGAAGAGGAGATCAACGCGTGGTTGGCCGATCAATTGCCCGAGCGTTTTGATCGACTTTCACGACACGGCGTCTGCGAGCCAGCGATCGCGATCGAAGACGGCCAGATTCATGCCGCGGTTCGCTATCAATCGTCGCGATGGGACACCGTGGTTTCCTGCCGCTTGTCGGTTCAAATGACGGAAGAACCCAACCTGCTGGCGATTCATTTGTCGGACTTGAAAGCGGGTGCGTTGCCATTGCCGCTCGAACCCTTTGTGCGTCGGATCAGCCGCGAAGCTGCACTGGGCGATTTGGATATCCGCTGGGATTTCACCGACGATGGACCGATCGCGTTGGTGCACATTCCTTCCGAAGACCCTCACTACGCATTCAAACCCTTGGTCATCGAATTGGTCAGCCTGACCGCCGGACGTTTGCGATTGTCAGGACAAGCTGGCCAGTTGGCCCAGGATTTCTATTCGCCGCGTGGTCCAGTGCATCGGTTTGTTTCTTTCCGCAAACAATCCCAACAAGCCAACGATTCCGGGGATGAAACTTCGCGTGCATCCGATCAACACACGGACGGTCGTTCAGCATCAATATCCGGATCGCAGATGCAAAGCACTGACGGAACGACGCCCGGTGATCGATACCGGGATCAGCGTCGAGCCGACTCGAAAGCGTCGGGAACGAAGGCGTCCGGTCAGCGCTGGATGGTTAGAAAGCCATCCCAGACGACTCCCGCTGTGTTGCGAACTCGTTCAGACGATTCCTTGTCGCTGTACCAGTGAATCGACTGCTTGGAAGCAGGTTGAAACAGCAGTTCAAAGCATCGAGTGATTCGAATTTCCGCTGAAGATCCTGGCTGTTGAAACGAGACCGTGGTTTGGAACGAGAGCTCGTCGGCGCCTGATTGCGGTGGCAACCCCGCTCGATGGACTCGGTGGGTTCCGCTTGCGACCTGTGTGACCACGCCGCGGTCGTTGGACACCGGGCCTTCGTAGTCCAGGTAAAGCCGCCGATGATCAGGCAAACGCGTCATGGGAATTGCGTCTGCGGAGACAAGTTCAATGACGGGAGTGGCAAACGTCCAAAGTTTCTCGCCACCGGAACTCCGTTCGAACAACCAATCAAAGTGGTCGCCACGTGCGACCGTTGCTTGAGCAGACAAAGCCGGTGCCGCGGTGACCTGCGGGGCGGTGGCGGTCGGCACTCGGTGATGCAAGACCGTGAATCGCAAGGAAGGTTCTGAAAAAGCCCTCGATGAAAGTTCGCTGGGCGGGGATTCGCTGGGCCGGTTCACGACAGTGGCGGCAGTTGGTGCCCCATCTTTTCGCGTTTGGTTTCCAAGTAGCGAACATTGTGTTCGTTGCTAGGAGGGACGATGGGGACTTGGTCGACGACCTTCAAGTCAAATCCACGAAGGTTGAACGCTTTGGTTTTCTTCGGGTTGTTGGTCAACAAGCGGACCTCTGACAAACCGAGGTCTTTCAGGATTTGAAGTCCGACACCGTAGTCACGCATGTCGGCTTTGAAACCCAGTGCGTGGTTGGCTTCGACTGTATCCATGCCTTTGTCTTGCAACGCATAAGCCCGGATCTTTTGTGCCAGACCAATGCCCCGCCCTTCTTGCGGGAGATAGATCAAAGCACCTCGGCCTTCGCGACTGATCATGTCCAGTGCCATGTGCAGTTGGTCTCCGCAATCGCAGCGGAGAGATTGGATCAAATCTCCCGTGAAGCAACTGCTGTGCATGCGAACCAAGGGGGGTGCGCCCGGCGTGGTCAAGTCACCAAACACAATCGCGATGGGTTCTTGGGCTTCGTAGTTGACCTCGTAAACGATGACTTCGAAGTCGCCGTAACGAGTGGGCAGTTCCGAGGTGGCAGCGCGGCTGACCAGTTTTTCACTCACGCGTCGGTGGGCGATCAGATGTTCGATGCTGATGATTTTCAGATCATGTTCCTTGGCCAATTTTGCCAAATCCTCTCGGGAAGCGCGGTCGCCCGTTTCGTTGAGCACTTCGCAGAGAACGCCAACGGGCGCCAAACCTGCCATGCGAGACAGGTCGATCGCCGCTTCGGTGTGGCCAGCTCGGCGAAGCACCCCGCCTTCTTTGGCCAGCAACGGGTACACGTGACCGGGACGAACGAAGTCTTCTTGGGTGGCTTCTGGATTGGTCAAAAGACGGATGGTTTCGCTTCGCTCCGCCGCCGTGATACCCGTTTTCGCGGTCGCGATGTCGATGGGCGTCATGAACGCGGTCTGCAGAGGAGCGTTGTTTTGCGGGACGACCGGCGACAATTCCAGTCGTTTGCAAACCTCTGGCAGCACCGAAACGCACAACTGTCCACGCCCGCCCAAAATGAAATTGATCAGTTCTGGGGTCGCTTTTTCACCGGCGCAGATGAAATCGCCTTCGTTTTCCCGGTCTTCCGCGTCAATCACGATGATGACATCGCCACGGGCGATGGCTTCGACGGCTTCGGGGATCGTGTTCAACTCAATCGAGGATGACATATTGGGCAGATCGGGTCAGCGATGGGGGGAATGAGGGCTGGCACATGCGACGAAATGGCAATGACTCGACGCTGGACCGAAACGTATTATACGTGTGATGGAAACCTCGCCTACGGACCCAACCATGATGCTCACCGCCTTTGTTGAACGTTGCCTGCCACCGCGAAAATTCGCGAGCGGGATTTTTGAGGGGCGGGGCGGACTGAGATGTCTGTCGCTGCGTTCGTGGGCGCTGCTCGGAAGTTGCGCTCTGGCGTTGGTGCTGTTTCTAAACGGGGGGACGGCCTGGTCCGATGACGATGGAACGGTGAATGCAGGGAATGCGGAAGAGTCCAGCGGTTCCGCCACGGTTCCGCCCGCCGTTGATGTCAACGCAGTTGGTGATGAGACGCCGGATCCGGAGACAGCGGTGGAAGTGCGGCAGTTTCTCAATCTTCGTTACAGCGATGCCGATGGCGCTGCGGGGCTGTTTGATTTGCACATTCCGGTCACGGATCAGCACTCCGTTTTGACGGACGATGCTGGGAACGTTTTGGCTGCAGGCCCAGCTCGTCCGGCCATCTTGATGGTGCACGGTGGTGGCTGGGCGATCGGCGACAAGTGGACTTTGCGAACATATTGCGATCGCTTGGCGCAATTGGGGTTTGTGGTCCTCAACATGAATTACCGTCTCGCGCCGCAGCATCAGTTTCCGCGGCAGGTGGACGACGTGCGACAAGTCCTGCTGCAATTGGTCAAGCATTCTGATGCTTGGAAAGTGGACCTGAATCGTGTTGGGATCTTTGGCTACTCGGCAGGGGGCCATCTGTCAGCACTGATTGGAGTGTTGGCCAATGAGGATCGACCAACTCAAATGCTTGCCAGCGAATGGGGATCCGATGACCCACGGTGGGAACAGTTGCCGCCGATCGCCGCCGTTTGTGCAGGCGGCCCGCCGTGTGATTTTCGAATCGTTCCCGATGACAACGCGGGACTGAGCTACTTCTTAGGCGGCACGCCCCGGGAAGTGCCGGACAATTACTTGGGAGCATCGCCCACCGCCCATGTCTCACCCGGCGATCCGCCGATGCAGTTGATTCATGGTGAAAAGGACTTGCTGGTCCCGTTGGAAAACAGTCAGAAATTTGCCGACGCATTGATGGAAGCTGGCGTGGTAGTTTCCTTGACCGTGATTGAAAACCAAGGGCACATGATGACGTTGTTTCATCCGACCACGAAGCAGCGGGTCAAGGAATTCTTCGTGAAGCAATTGTTGCAACCGTCGTCATCGCCTCCGAAACGTTTGCGTTGATTCGAGATCAAGACAACACAGCCAGGGCAACCGCGAACGTCAATAAAACTGCCCCCGACAATCGCATCAGCAGAAGTTTGCCGCTGAGGTCCGCTTCCGCGCCGCCCCAGATTTTCGCTGCGGTGTAGGCGAGTAACACACCCCACAAACCACGCAGCGAATAGACGACGTTCAGTCGCGCTGCGTCGCCAAAGACCGAGACCGCGATCGTGATGCTGAACGCTTGGCAAGCGAGCAGGAAGACCGCGGGAATCAGCAGCTTCCAATTGCCGTGAGAAACCACCGATTGCCATCGAACCCAAGGCAACGCGAGCAGGGAGAGTGCCGCGACGATCAGGAACACCGCCGGCAACAATCGAGTGGATCCCCAAGCCGGTGACCAGCGTTGGACCAACAAGTCAAATGTGGCGTAACAACTCGCTGCCCCAAGGGCCAACGCGATGGTCAGTCCGATTCGACGAGGATGATGCTGCCCCGTCCACTGGATCAGGGCGATGCCAGATGCCGCCAAGAAAGCGGCTCCCCAAATCGCGTGGGGGACTCCTGTGGCCGATGAAAAGGCAAGCAAGCAGGTCACGAACACAACCTTCACCCCAAACACTGGGGCTGCGATGGAGACATCTCCGACCTCCACCGCTGTGAATGTCAGCAACAACCCCAGCATGAACAGCAGTGCTACCACCGCAGGTTGCCAAACGTTCAGCCAGTAGGTTTCTGGACCGTCGAAAAGCCACAGCAACATCATCAGGGCGGAGGAACCCATGTTCACGCAGAACAACAGCGTGACTTGCCCGACCCCGTCTGGGCGAACGGACGAACGGCTGACTCGTTTGACAAAGATCAGGCCGCAAACAAAGAGAACACTGGCCAGCAAAGGAAGTAAGAGGTGCATGGCGGAAACGATACCGCTTCCATCGCCGATGCGATAGTTGAAGACTGGTTGCCGCCGTGTTCTGATGAATCGCCACGGCCGAAAATCACATCAAGAGAATGCACATGAACCGATCCTACTTCTTTGTCGTCGCCATCCTAGGAATGCAGTGCTTGGCTGTTTCATCCTCTCTTGGCGACGACCGCCTTAACGTACACGGCGGCGATCGCGATGGGACCTCACTCGTCGACGTGGATTCTCGCTTGCCCGCGTTTCCCGATGCTCGCGGTTGGGGCCGATATGCGACGGGGGGCCGTGGTGGCGAGGTCCGCAAAGTGACGCATCTCAAGGACTCGGGACCCGGAAGTCTCAGGGCGGCCTTGCAGACGGAAGGTGCGGCGTACGTCATTTTTGAAGTAGCAGGAACGATCAATCTGCAAAGCAAAATCAAAATCACATCGAACAAGACGATTGCCGGGGAGACTGCGTTTCGCAGCGGCGGAGAGGGCATCACCTTGAAAATCAATCAGGGCACCACGTCGAATACGCTGGTGGCTGTTTCTGGTGGCAGCAATCTCATCTGCCGGTATTTGAGGTTTCGCCGCGGTCCTGGACTGCCTCCCGAAGTGGATGGTGACAACCTGCTGCTGACCGGAAAGGGGACTGATTTCATCTTTGACCACTGTAGTTTTTCGTGGAGCACGGACGAGTTGGTCAATCCTTATGGGCCCACTCGAATCACATTCCAAAATTGCATCTTCTCGGAAGCACTATTTAACAGCACGCACGCTTATACGACCGACACCGAACATGCCGCCTATCCGAATCCGCACTCGATGGGGCCTCTGATCGGCAACGGCAGCGACGAAGTGACCTTCTACAACAACCTCTTTACTCACAACAATCAACGAAACCCATTGGTAGGAGGTGGAGTCGGCGGCGGCACAAAGTTCGAGTTGGTCAACAACCTGGTCTACAACTTTGGGAGCTTTGGCACCGTCTTTTCAGACAATGACACTGCCGTGACGGTCAACTTCATCAACAACTATCACATCGCGGGGCCCAACACATCCACATCCCGCTATTCGATCGCGATCAACCGTGGTGTGATGGCCTACGCGCGAGGAAACATCAATAGCAAACGGACTTCAAAGAGTGAGCCGGAGTGGAATGCCATCGGCTGCGAATCTGGTTGCGGCACCTACATGGAGGAGCCTGCCCCAATTGAATGGCAATCTGCCGAGCCCTTTGACTTCCCGCTGCGGGACGTGTCCACACAGTCAGCCACGGAGATCCGAGACGGGGTGATCGCAAACGCGGGTGCCAACTTGGTCATCGACGCGGTCGACTCGCGTGTGTTCAAAGATGTTCTCAATGGGACTGGTCGATTTGTGAATGATCCGTCCGAGGTTGGCGGTTGGCCGAAGCTCGTAGGCATGCAGTCGGCGCCTGTCGACAACGACAAGGATGGCATGCCCGATCTTTGGGAACGCGAACGCTTCGGCGCATTGGCGACTGGCCCAAATGCTGACCGCGACGGCGATGGTTACACAAACCTCGAAGAGTACTTGCATCACCTCGCCGCCGGCAACGGATTGAATGCCGGTGATTCGCAATGAGACGCCCACACGCCGTGGCATCGAGCAGTGGATTTGCGAAAGCCAGCGAATGAGCGAAGGTTCAACACCTTGCTATTGGTTGGTCTCGGTTGTTTGTTTCTTTAGGGTCACGGTGTCGAAGAGTTGCCCGTTCAGGTCGTACGATTTGAGCTGCAATTCTTTGCCGTTGACTGCGACATAAACAAAGTGGTGGCCGCGACGAACGGTTTGTTGGAACGGAGGCCGGATCGGGCCGGCTTGTTCCAGTCCGCCGCCTCCGCCGCCCGTGATCATGTAGATCGTGCCTCGGTCGTTCTGCGGTTTGTCGTTGTGCATTTTCCAGGTGCGTTCGTAGGAGTGGATATGCCCATTCCAGACGATGTCCACGCCAAAACGATCGAACAATTTGGTCATCGGGCGGATCCGAAGGTCGCCCCAATTGCTTTTGCCTTTCCAGAGATCCCCGTAGTCGTTTTCATCGGATGAATACGCGGGATGGTGGAAGCTGACAAACGTCCATCCCACTTTCCCGGTTTCTTTTTCTGTTTCCAGTGCCGCGAGTTGCTTTTCAAGCCATTGGTACTGTTCGCTGTCGGGGCCCATTTCCTTGTTGGAATCGAGCATGAAGAACGCCGCGTTCCCGTATCGAAAGGAGTAGTAGTATTCAGGTGCGGGCAGGTCCATGTACCGATAGTAGTGATCCGCGTTGCGCTCGTGGTTTCCCAAGACGGGATAGAAGGGAACTCGGGAGATCAGCGGGTTCATGCTCGAGAAAAACTGATAGACCCATTCGTTCTTGATCGTGCCTGTGCTGACCAGGTCACCGGGGACGACCAAGAAGTTTGGACGCAGTCCCCAGGCCAATTCGCCGACCTTTCCGCTGACGGCTGGGTTGCCCTGTGTGTCAGAGATGACGGCAAAGGCATACGGCGTTTCAGGCAGTGATGCGGTTTGGAAAGAGAGCACTTTGCTTTCCACCGACGCTTGGGTTTCCAGATCGGTTGCGGTGACTTGATAGTAGTGTCCGGTTTCAGGTTTCAGTCCATCCAGTAGTGCCGAATGGATTCGCTTGTCATCGGAGGCGGCGTCACTTTCGCGGTCGAATTCGGCCGTTTCTCCGAACCGCACGGTCACCTTGCATTCGGCGTTGGTTTCACAAACCACTCGAATGCTGTCGGTGGTGGCGTACTGCAGGAACGGGGCGACCAGGAAGTCCAAGGGAGCCTTCTTTTTCGCGGTTGGTGGAAGCTCTGCCCATGCTTTTTGATGTTCAAAGTCATGTTCGATCCAGGCGGGTTTGGCGGCCAAGTCATAGACTGCGATTTTGGCCAATCGCCCGTTCATCGGAAACGATTCGTTTCGGTCGAGGTAGGCTCCGACGGCGAGCTCGGTTTCATCGGGGTACAAGATTGGACCGCCTTGAGCATCGGTTTCTGCATCGAGTTTTCCGTTGACCCAGAGTTGCATGGTTTCGCCATCGTAGACTCCCGCGACGTGGTACCACTTTCCGAGTGTCACTTCGGTGTTCCCGTTCAAGTACGTCATCATGCCATTGCCGTCGTCGGCGTCTTGGCTGGACAGGGCAAACGAGAACGTTTTGTCGTTGTACCCAAGGGCCCAACCTTGTTCGGAGTCGCCATTGTCTTGCAGGGCAGAAACGATGCCTCCGTACTGTGTCATTTCGTCGAGAGAAACCCATGCGGCAATCGTGATCGCCTCCTGAGGAAGCTTTTTTTGCAATTCAGGCCAAGGTTGGTCGGCGACGAAGAATGACCGAGCTCCTTCCAATCGAATGGCGTTGAGTCCGTCGGTATCTTCCAGGAGGGGAGATCCCTTGCCGGTCAAGTTTGGGCCGAGTTGGCTTTTCAAATTTCCGTCTTGGAAGAACGGTGTTCCAAGGACCCAATGCGCCCGAGGGTCAGGTCCA
>NZ_JBICHO010000341.1:0-3885 GCF_043100905.1 Rhodopirellula sp. JB055
TGTGATTGGTGTGGGCGGCCGCGGACTTGTCTCGATTCGTTCCCTCCTCGTCTCTCGTTCGTATCACTTTTTTTTGAGTCAAAATGTCATCCCCTGAGCCTTCCTCACGCGAAATTCAGTTTTCTGGGCCCGTTCATTTGGCGGTGGATTTGGGAGCTTCCAGTGGCCGCGTGATCGCTGGCGGGGTGAATGACGGGAAGTTGGGCTTGGTGGAGACGGGACGGTTTGTGAATCGGCCTCTGAAGGTCCAGGACGCGATGCTGTGGAATCACCTGCAGTTGTGGCAGGACATCCAAGACGGGCTGCGGGACGCCGCTCTGCGTGCCCAATCCGATTGGACCCAGGCCACCATCGCATCGGTGGGTGTGGACACTTGGGGGGTGAGTTTTGGATTCGTGGACCCGCGCGACCAAATTGCCGGACCCGTTTGGCATTACCGCGACGCACGCCACCGGGGGATGGTCGAAAAGATCTGCGAGATCGTGCCTCGCGAAACGATTTTCCAGGAAACCGGCATGCAGTTCATGGACATCAATTCTCTGTGCCAGTTGATTGCGGCGAAGCAGAACGGGGATTCGGTGTTCGAGACGGCTGAATCGTTCCTGATGATGGGGGACTTGTTTCACTGGTTGCTGTCCGGGGAACGCTCGATCGAAGCCAGCAATGCATCGACGACACAGTTGCTCAATCCTGCCACGCAAAGTTGGTCAACGAAGTTGCTGGATGGTTTCGGGTTGCCTCACGAATGGTTTGCGGAGCCAACGCCTGCGGGGACGACGATTGGAACCGTCCAGCCCAGTGTGGCGATGGAGATTGGACTGCATGACGTTCCGGTGATCTTGCCCGCGACTCACGACACGGCGTCGGCGGTGTTGGCGGTTCCTGCGGAAGGCTTCGCGCCAGCTTCGCCTGATTGGTGCTACATCAGTTCGGGAACGTGGTCGTTGATGGGAGTTGAGATTCCGCAACCAAACGTTTCGCCGCTGTGTGCGGAATTGAACTTCACCAACGAAGGCGGAGTCCGCGGAAGCACTCGATTGTTGCAGAACATCGGTGGGCTTTGGATTTACCAGCAGATCCGTGCGGCGCTCGATCGCCAAGGCAACGCGCCATCTTGGGCGGAGATGACTCAGGCCGCCGCTGATGCCGAGCCGTTTGCATTGCTGGTCAATCCGGATGATCCCGCTCTTGTTGCACCGGACAACATGATCGACGCCATCTGCGGGTTAGCAGGGCGGACTGGGCAACGCGTTCCCACGGACAATGGTGTTCTGTTCCGAGGTGCGTTAGAAGGGCTCGCGCTCCGTTACCGAATGTGTCTGCAACACCTGGAGTCATTGACTGGTTCGGATATCAAGACGATTCACATTGTCGGTGGTGGTTCGCTCAATGCGTTGCTTTGCCAGATGACCGCCGACGCTTGCGGGCGACGCGTGGTTGCTGGTCCGGTTGAAGCGACCGCGATCGGAA
Organism: Rhodopirellula sp. JB055; assembly: GCF_043100905.1. Taxonomy (NCBI): domain Bacteria; kingdom Pseudomonadati; phylum Planctomycetota; class Planctomycetia; order Pirellulales; family Pirellulaceae; genus Rhodopirellula; species Rhodopirellula sp. JB055. Next base: position 1,471 of record NZ_JBICHO010000341.1, read on the forward strand.
ACATTCTGATGCAGATGATCGGAAGTGGATCGCTGCATTCGATCGATGAGGCGCGAGAGTTGGTGCGTCAGAGTTTCCCCACGCAGGCCTACGAGCCTCAGGCAACGGATCGCTGGGACGAACCCGCCGCAAAGTTCGCGACTTTCTTTGAGTGAGCGTCGATATCGGATTTGCAAATCATGACCTCAGATGACGAATCTCTTGTCGCTCGCAAGCAGAAGATTCGGACGGCGGCGCAAGCGGCACGGCGAGAGCAAGCGAACCGGCCTGGTGTCAGCCAGGTGATTGTGGACGCTGCGATGCAGTTGCCCGCCTACCGGGAGGCAGCTTGTGTGATGTGGTACATCGACGTCCGGTCTGAGGTGCAGACTCGGCATGCGTTGCCAGCAGCCATTGGAAGCGGCAAGAAGATTGTTGTGCCGTTCTGTATTGATGGGGAGTTAGGGCTCTTTCATTTGGAATCGATGGAGGAGCTTTCCGAGGGCATGTACAAGATCCTCGAGCCGCGTGAAGCATTGCGAGGCGTCGCAACCAAGCGAGTCTTGGTCGAGGAGTTGGAGTTGGTTCTCGTTCCAGGAGTGGCCTTTGATCCAGAAGGTGGTCGCATCGGGCACGGGAAAGGTTACTACGACAAACTCTTGAGAAGTGTCCGGCCAGAAACGCGTCTGGTTGCATTGGCATTTGAGTGTCAAATGTTTGACGCGGTTCCGGTGCAGGCTCATGACGTCATCATGGACATGGTCGTCACGGAGGAGCGGGTTTGCGTGGTTCGCGACCTGAGCTAGATTTGTTTGAATTGGATTGCTTTGAAGACGCTCCAGGGAGTTTGCTATGAGTCTGGTTCGAGCTCATTTCGCCGTCGTTCGCGTGTGCTGTTTGTTGGCGTGGTGGACTCTCGTTCAAGCCGAGCCAATCGCGGCACAAGTCGCCATTTCGCCCTCAGGCGATCGCTGGAACGCACGACCTGGCCTGGTTTGAGCGTGAGCACCTCAAGTTGCAGCAACAGTTTTCCTTGGATGTTCAGGCGATCTTGACGCCCGAGCAGTCGGAGTCGCTCGCACGTGTGGTGAGAGTGAAGGGGCTCGTGCAGTTGCATGGCGACGGGTTCGCCATGTTCAATGGATTGGCGCAGGATTTCGGGGTGAGTGGGAAGGAGTTGCTCAACCTTCGTGTCGAAATTCAGAAGGTGCGTCGGGAGTATTATCACGAGGTGTCTGAGCTGAAGAAGGTTTCCTTTAAAAGGATTGTTGACCTGTTGCCACCTGAGCATCGTGAGGAGGCGCAGAAAGCGGTGGAAGAATCGTTGAGGGCGAGTTTCGGCGAATAGGGCTGTCCGCGATGCGGTTCCTGTGACGTGAGTTGTCGTGCCGCAGGGTGTCGGTTGTGCCGGATGTGCGGTTTGCGGTGTTGCGATGGTCTGTGGATGGGACGGCAATTTCCAAGACCTGGTTGGACGATAAGCCAACGACACAGCCGACTCGGGGTGGCTGGCTTCTTCCGCTTATCGAATGGGATTCCCTTCCATGCCGTTTCTCTCCGGTAGCCTTTCCTTTGAACGATTTCGCGTCAATCAATTTGAAGATGGCCCATTCGGGCAAGAACACATCGAGCGGATGGCGGAGAACGTGGCCGGGCGAACCGAAACCGCCAACGAAGAAAACGTGCATTTGGGTTTTCTAGGCGGCGATCACCTTTTCGATCAAGATTTTGATCTGGCGAAAAACATCATCGATGATGCTGTGCACTTTGGTGTTCGCGTCGACACCAACCAAGTGCCTTCGGTGATCAAGAAGGCTTGGTTGTCGATGGAACTGGCGGCACTCAGCCGTGAAAATCCGGGCGGGAAACCGACGAAGTCGCAACGCAAAGAAGCCAAGGAAGCGGTCGAGCAACGCTGTGAAAATGAAGCCGCAACGGGCAAGTACCGCAAGTTTCAACAGCATGCGTTGTTATGGGACTGCAGTCGCGATCTGCTTTATTACGGTGGGACCGCAGGGACCGGAAGCGGTCACTGCATCGATCTGCTCGAACGTGTGTTCGGAATCGAATGCGGGCACATCAGTGCGGGTGTCGTCGCGCAGGATTGGGCTCGCGACAACGATCGCTATGCAGAGATGGACGATGTGATGCCGGCCAGCTTCGTTGCTGGGGAAGGGTTCAGCGGCGTGGCTTGGGCCAATGAACATTCTCAGTCACCGGACTTCCTCGGAAATGAATTCTTGCTGTGGTTGTGGTGGATGTTGGAAACCGAGACCGACACGATCGAGACCTTTGACGGAACCGAAGTCACGTTGATGTTAGCCAAGACGTTGTCTTTGGAATGCCCGCTGGGCGATTCCGGCAAAGAGTCGATCTCGGCCGAGTGCCCTACGAAGTTGCCCGAGGCGATGCGAGCGATCCAAAGTGGCAAGCTGC
>NZ_JBICHO010000342.1:0-3811 GCF_043100905.1 Rhodopirellula sp. JB055
ACGCCGTTTTTCAGCGTGTTTTCACATGACGCACCTCTCCCGAAACGAAGTTTTGGGGGCACGATATACGAGGTCAATCAGGTCAAGCCCCGCCTGTCCAACACTGCAGCCCGACGACTGATTCCGACCATCCATCCACGACCGAGTCAATCATCCGATCCCACATTCTCAAACGCACCCCACGTCAAAACGTTTTACTGCTTGCGCCGGGTCGCTGAACGGTTGGCTGCTTTCTTGGCACGCTCGCTTGCCTTTTCAAGGCGTTCTTTTTCGGCGCGGATTTCGGCTGGGGTTCGAGTGATGATGGGATCGTTGCGGTTGATCAGCGCGAGCATGTCCACCACCAATTCATGGCGACTCAGGTAGTAGCATCGTTGCGTGTTCGTCAATTTGACGCTTGGGCTGAGATGTAGGCTTCCAGCCTGTGAAGGATCAAACACAAGCTGGAAGCCTATGCCACGGTGAAGTTCAGCAGTTTGTAGATCGAAGGTCTCTCGGCGTCGCACAATGCGGGGGCATACCTTGGAGGCATCGCTTCAGGGACGCATCACGAATAGACAGGCCGTTGGCCATGAAGCCAGACGCTGCAACTTTAGTACTCAGGCAGGACCGAGGTCTTGGCCGTTGAATTTGGTTTGGATTGTGGAGGGCACGGGATGTTTGATCGACTGGTGGATGAAGCAACTGTTCTCGCCGACTTCGATCATCTTGCGAATCGTTTCTTCGGATTCGTTGGATTCGATGTCCAGGTGAGTGACGACTTCGACCCCTTGCCCAGTCAGGGTGCCTTGGATCACGGAGCCTTCCATTGCGAATCGGGTTTCCTGCGACAGCTTCATGCTGGTGATGTCGAGCTTCTTGATGCTGGCGTAGCGAGAGAGTTGGGTTAGCAAACAGAACGCGATGCTGGCGCTGTAGTACGCCAGTGGCGGTGGCGCGGAATCGTCGCCATTCAAGTACGGGCCTTCGTCGCAGATGATTTCGAACGTGCTGCCACGCGGTTGTTCGACGCGAACGGTGGCTCGCTTCTTCATGTTGTCGAGCGATTCGGCTTCCAGTCGCAACACAACCTCCCGCTTCTGCACGGGAGCGAGGCTGGATCCATGCTCCAGGGGATCGGAAGACTCTTCGACTTTGCGAACGATCGGCATTGGAGATGGGTCGGAGGCCATGAGGGAACTCGGTTGGGGGGCGGAGTGCGGGGAAAGTTTCTTGGATTGTAGGAGAGTGAAAAGAGAAACTAGATCCACGATTTGAACGCTTGACCGATTCGACCGGACTTTCGAACCTGGTCCACCAGCCTTGGTAATCGCCATCATTAGGGGAAACTAATGGTTGGCTAATGGACCGGGGGCTGGGATGGACGATCTTAGGTGGTTGGGCTGTGATGAGTGGGACTTGGATTGGGATCTTGCTGGACTTGCAAGGGGTTGATCGAGGTTGCTTTCGTTTTGGTGGCTTCTGTGGAGGCCGGTTTGGCTGGGGGATTTGAGTATTCATGCAACGACTACTGGTGATTGAAGATCAATTGAAACTGCGGCGGAATCTGCAGCAGTTGCTGGAGAAGGAGGGCTACGAAGTGGTGACCTCGGGAACGGGCGAGGATGGGTACTACCATGCCACGACGGAACACTTCGATGGCGTGGTGCTGGATCTGTCGCTACCGGGGCGGGATGGACTTCAGGTCTTGGAGGATCTTCGAAAGCATGGTTCGAACGTGCCGGTGATGATATTGACGGCTCGCGATTCGGTGGACGATCGTGTCGACGGGCTCGACGGTGGGGCGGACGACTATTTGGTCAAACCGTTCGCACATGCGGAGTTGTTGGCTCGCATTCGGGCGTTGTTACGTCGGGGGCGTGGAGGTGCGGTGACGATGCTGCGAGCCGAGGACGTCGAAATCGACGTGATCTTGCGGCGTGTCACTCGCGGTGGGAGCGAGATCGAACTGAGTCAGCGCGAATATGAATTGCTGGAGTACTTGTTGCGTCACAAGAACACGAATGTGACCCGCGAAATGCTTTCGCGGGATGTTTGGAAGGAACCCGGTGGCGTGATGACTAACGCGATTGAGGTGTGCGTGAACGGTTTGCGCAAGAAGATTGAAGCGGACGATGCGACTCCGTTGATTCGGACTGTTCGCGGCGTTGGCTATTCCGTCAGGGATCGATCATGAGTGGAATCAGCATTCGTTGGCGGATTGCTGTTTGGAACACGGCCGCTTTTGCCGTCGTGTTGCTTGGGTTCGGGTTGTTGGTCTATTCGCTGTTGCGGCAAATGCACTTCGACCAAGTCGATGCTGGTCTGCTCGCTCGCAGTGAAAGGGTTTTGGCGGATACAAAGGTCAGTGGTGATCCAGAGAAAAGGTTTGCGTTTTGGGTCCGGCGGTTTGGCAAGCATGTCGAAATTTCAGGCGTTGTGTTGGACGCCAGCGGCGGAGTGGTGGCTCAGGCTGATTCACTGAAGGAGTTGCCGCCGAACGAGCTGAATGTGGCGTCGACGTCCCGGCCTCAGTTCGATTCGTTGGTGGTTCCGGAGTTCGGCCACGCACGGCGAGTGCGAGTGGAAGTGCCGACGCAGAAGGGGCCTTATTCGCTGATGTTGTTGGCGGAAATGGAGCATGTGGACGAGGAACTCGATGGCGTGTTGAAGGTATTGTTGCTGACCATTCCGGTGACCTTGTTCGTGGCCGCGGCGCTTTCGTACTTGCTCGCTTGCAAAGCTTTGGCACCAGTGGAACAGTTGAGTTGTTTGAGCAACGAGATCACGGCGGAACGGTTGGACCGGCGGCTTCCGATTCCCAATGCCAAGGATGAACTTGGGCACTTGGCGAGAACAATCAATTCCATGATCGCTCGATTGGAAAGTTCTTTTGATGAGGTCCGCCGGTTCACTGGCGATGCGTCGCATGAATTGCGGACACCGATCACGATCATTCGCAGCGAAGCGGAAATGGGGATTGATGTGGCCGACGATCCCACGGAAGCACGCAAACGTTTCCAAAGCATTTTGGAAGAATCCAGTCGTCTCACGTCGGCGACCAGCCAATTGCTAACTTTGTCTCGTAACGACGCGGGAGTTGGCAGGAGCGTGGAAGAAGAGGTTGATTTGGAGGAACTGTTGCTAGAGGTTGCGGGTTCCATGCGACCGCGAGCGATAGCGAAACGCCAGGAGTTGCGGACGCAATTCGAGGATGGTTTGACGTTGCAATCGGATCCAGAACGTTTGCGCCAGGTGTTCCACAACTTGCTCGACAACGCGATCAAGTACACGCCGGAGGAAGGATGTGTGGAGATGCGTTCGTTCTCGAACTCCGATGAGATCACCGTCGAAGTCCGTGACAACGGAGTCGGCATCGGTGAAGAGCATCGTTCGCGAGTCTTTGATCGTTTCTACCGAATCAACATTGCATCTGAAGTGGAGCAGGACGGCGTGGGTCTGGGGTTGAGCATCGTGGAAAGCAATGTCGATTTGTTAGGCGACGCCGCCGACCTCTGCCATGGTGGAGGGATGAGCCGCTCCGTCACCGTGCGCGCCCCCGGCAAGGTCAACCTGCAGCTGTCGGTGGGTCCGGTCGAGCCCGACGGCTATCACCCCCTGGCGACCGTGTTCCAGGCCGTCGACCTGTTCGAGACCGTCACGGCCACCCCTCGCGAGGACGATGCGATCCGCCTGACGGTCGCGGCGGCGCCCGGCGCGCAGGTCGAGCTGGGAGGGGTGCCGCTCGACGCCACCAACATCGCGGCGCAGGCGGCCCTCGCGCTGCAGCGCGAGTTCGGCGTCACCGACGGCGGGGACCTGGACAGCTCCA
>NZ_JBICHO010000343.1:0-11363 GCF_043100905.1 Rhodopirellula sp. JB055
GGCCCCAGGAACGCCCGTCGGAATCACGGCCGACGCATTCGACCTCGACGCCACCAACAACACGATCACCTATAGTTTGACGGACAACCCAGGCGGGTTGTTCCAGATCGACCCCAACACTGGCGAAGTCACCGTGGCGACTTCGCTCGACTATGAAACCGCGTCCAGTCACGAAATCACCGTCACCGCCACCTCCAGTGACTCCTCCACCGAATCTCAGTCATTCACAATCCTCGTCAATGATGTCAATGAGTTCGTTGCGATGGCAGGTGGTGACATTGATGGTACCGCCAACGAAGTCGACGAGAATTCAGCAGGTGGTGCGACCGTTGGCATCACTGTTTTTGCCTCCGATGCCGACGCGACGAACAACAACGTCCACTACACCATGTTGAACGATGCGGGTGGACGATTCGAAGTCGGCCTTTCCAGCGGTATCGTGACGGTGGCCGCAAATTCGTCGCTGAACTTCGAGACGGAAGCGTCTCACGACATCATCGTCCGTGCGATCTCGGAAGACGGATCGTTCGTCGACCAAACCTTCACCATTCAGCTTCGAGATGTCAATGAAGCCCCAGTTGCTTCCCACGATGGAACGTATAGCACGACGGTCAGTCTGCCCAAACTGCTGAACAACCCTTCGCTGCTAGCCAACGATGTCGATGTGGATTCGGATCCGTTGCGAATCGTGATCGTCGCGCATCCCGCCAACGGAACATTGCAAATCGACTCCAATGGACACGTGACTTACACGCCCAACGCCGGTTTCCTTGGTACCGACTCGTTCCAATATCTTGCCGACGACGGTTTCCTAACCAGCAACACGGCCACAGTCACCATCGAGGTCGTCCCCGGCAACACCGGTGGATCTGGCGACGGAGGAGATGGTGACTCAGGAGACAACTCATCGGGAGGCGGCGATGGCGATGGCGATGGAAGCACGGATGGCAATGACAACAATGACTCCGACCCATCCGAGGGCGAAGGGAATGAAACGGAGCTCGCCAACACGGTCGGAACCAATGGCAACACCGGCTCGAATTCCGGTGAGTCGACACAATCTGGACGCCGCAACTTCGCCAATCAATCAGGCGACTCCAACGAGAACAGCTCCGGAGACGATGCCAGCGGGAGTCCCACCGACAACGGCAGCCAAGGTGTTCGCGCCATGAACAATCAGAGCAGCCGCTTGGTCCAACGTTTCGGTTTCGGAAACACATCGTTCCAATACGACATCCTTGTCAGCAGCGATGCACTACTAGACGACTTGGTTGGCGAAACGGACCTCGACACTTTGCTGACGTGGCACTTGACCGACGACGGCTCGGTTCGTGTCAATGAAAGCTACGAGAACGACGAGATTCACGTGGGTGCCGTCGGAACCACTTTGGGACTGGCCTCGATCGGCTATGTCTTGTGGGCACTTCGCGGTGGGATGTTCATCGCCACCATGTACGCCGGCATCCCAAGCTGGCGAATGCTGGATCCTGCTTCCCTGCTCTCTGCCTATCGCGGAGCCGACGGTGCGGCCCAGGATAAAGTGGAGGAAATGCTCGACTAGCACCACCGGACAACTCGTTACGAAACGAACAGCCCGATCAACCCGCTGATCCGGAAGTAACGACACCAGTTTCGAGTCGCCACGCAGATGTACACCTCCTAGCACCGGTGTGCCACGTTTCATAACGAAGACTTACCCAAAGGGAATTCCACGAATGATTTCTCGCGGCCGACGGGTCGCGTGTCACTGCTTGGTTGTGACGAATCAGAGTGGAATTTGACGTCTACCATCCCTCTCCCAACGATCGTTTTTCTTGTTCCAGGCCGTTTTCGCATCGCTTCGACTCGCCTTCGCACTCGTGTGCGTCGGTTTGGGTCTTATCCTCGGAGCTCAGTGGCTCGGGTTCATCCCCGATTCACGAGTGGCCGACGAGACTGCGCGGCGCAAATTCTGCGAAACCGTTGCAATTGCATCAATTGACGACATTCGCCATCACCGGTGGGCCAAACTAAACGCCACCCTCGATTCGCTGGTTCGCCAAAACGAATCCCTGCTCTCCGCCGGCCTACGGACCGAATCCGGTGTTCTGCAAGCCAGCACGAAACATCACCGCGTCTGCTGGACCAAATCGCAACCATCTGGTGAAGCGAACTCCGCCGAAACCGTCTACAAAAATTCACCAACCGTAGCGTCACGAGATGATGACCTGTTCCTCTCGGAAGATCCTGCGCCCGTTCAGTCCGTCCCAACTTGGGTCGAACCCACCGAATCGGCCGCCACGCAATCCACCGCCGAAATCGACGGCGACATCATCCGGCTGGACATCCCCATCACGGTCCAAGACCGCACCTGGGGAAACCTTGAATTCACATTCCGAAACAATCTTGCCGGGCCATTTGGCGGCATACTCGACCGCGGAATCCTTCGGCTGCTGATTTTCTTCACCGTGATCGGTATGGGATCGTACTCATTCTTGATGATGCGAATCCTCGGCGTCTTCTCGCGAACACAGGTTGTTCCTGAGCGCGTCAGACAAGCGCTTGATACGCTCGCGGAAGGCCTGCTCGTCCTGGACAAAGATGGCAAAATCGTTCTTGCGAACGACAACTTCTTGGCCACCAACGGATATGAACCCGAAGAACTGAAAGACCGCCTCGCCGCCGATCTGCCCTGGGTATTTGGCAATGGAGAAAAGTCGTCCAAGGACGCTGAACTACCATGGACGCAAGCGATCAGCCAACGTGAATCGGTCGTCGGTGAAATCCTGCGTCTGACCGGACGGGATGGTGTCCACCGGGTGTTCAGCGTCAACGCGGGACCGATCGGCGAAGACGAAAAACAAAAGGGTGCTCTGGTCACCTTCCAGGACGTCACGCACGTTGAGAAGCACCGTCTCGAACTCGAGAACATGCTGTCGATGCTTCGCCTGAGCAAAGACGAGATCCAAAAGAAAAATCAGGAACTCGAAATTCTTGCGACACGAGATGCCTTGACCGGTTGCTTGAACCGTCGTGCCTTCTTTGAACGCATGGAAGAGATTCTGGCAGACTACCGGAGCGCTGGCCGTCCGCTGTCTTGCTTCATGGTCGACATCGACCACTTCAAGAGCGTCAACGACACGTACGGTCACCACACCGGCGACGAAGTCTTGCGAAAGGTCTCCAAGGTCCTGCGTGACCTTCACGAAGAAAACCAAGTCGTCTGCCGCTACGGCGGCGAAGAGTTCTGCGTGATGCTGCCGGGCCACGATCTCGACGAAGCAATGGAGCAATCCGAGCGGACTCGGGCAGCGATCATGAACATCCGCTTGTCCGATCCGGAATCGCTTCGATTGACCGCGTCGCTCGGTGTCAGCGAATTGAAATTCGGTGCCGCCGATGTGCAATCGCTAATCAACCAAGCCGACAATTGTCTCTATGTCGCCAAACGCGGCGGACGAAACCAATCTGTTCCTTTCGATCCCGATCGCGTGGACGTTCTCGGCGAAGAAGAACCGTCGCCCGATGAAATCGCTGACCCTGATTTGGCCAGCCTGCCGTTTCACGCCGTCACGGCACTGGTTTCCGCTCTCGCGTATCGAGACCCATCGACCGCGGAACACAGTCGCCGAGTTGCCAACCTGTGTGTTCAAGCCGCCGATGGTTTGGTGTGCCAACGAGAAATCTATGTTTTGGAAATCGCCGCCTTGCTGCATGACATTGGAAAGATTGGTGTTCCCGATGATGTCTTACACAAACCAGGGCCGCTGACCGAAGAAGAATGGAAAGTCATGCGACGCCACAACACCATCGGTCTCGACATGGTTGCTGGCACCTTCCATTGCCCCGAACTCGAACGAATCATTCGCGCGCATCATGCCATCAGTGATCGTGGCGACGTGCAACGGAACTTGAAACTCGACGAACTTCCCCTCGAGGCTCGCATCCTCACGATCGCCGATACTTACGATTCCATTGTTTCCGATCAAGCCTATCGTCCAGGCCGACCGCACTCCTTCGCCGCGATGGAACTTCAACGTTGCGCGGGAAAACAATTCGATGCGGAACTGGTGAACCACTTCCTCGACAAGATCGAGGCCGATGTCAAAGAAAGCTCGATGGGCGTCCCGACGACGACCGGAATCTCATTCGCCGTCCCGAAGCCAACCGCACTGAAAATCGGTCAACAAATCGAACGTATCGCCGAGGCAATGGACCAGCAGAATTTGTCAGTCCTGCGTGACCTCGCCAAGGACTTGTCTGAGATCGCCGATGCCAGCTACCTGACTCCAATCGTTGACTCAGCCAAACAAATTGAAAAAGCCGCATCGAATAGCGAAGCAGTGGAGTGGATCACGCTGCTTCGGCAGACTCAAAAACTGCTCGACCTGTGCCGTGCGACACAAAACGCTCACCTGATCGAAGTCGACCAAGAAGAAGCGTTCATTCCGCACTAATGGTCTCTCACGACTCGGTTCGAAGGCAGTGGACGAAGCGACGATCAAACCGAACGTTCCACTTTGAAAAACGTCTCGTGTTTCGCTTCCCCTGTGTAGCGATACCGGCCGCGAACGTTGCCATCCAACAACCCAGCGTTCTGAAACGGTTGCAGGCGCGGTTGCAACCACTGCCACAATTCGTCGTCCGAGATGTGATCCGAGACTCGTTGCCGCGTCTCTCGAATCAATTCGCAAAACGCGTCGTTGTCGCACAACCACAACGCGGAATCGACGTTGCCACCAGATGCTAGAAACTCCTCCGACGCAATCGCAGAAGCGAAATACAGCATCGACACCGCCTCGAATCGCGCCATCGTGGACAAACATTGGTAGCACAACGAAACCAGCGAATCGATCTGTCGCAGTTCTCGTTCCACCGTCAACGCATATCGATCGAGCATCGTGTCGCATCGCGATGACTCACTGAGCAACGCGCCTAACAACCTGGCCACGCCGATCAAACCGTGGGCAATGCCCGTGCTGTGCAGCGGATCGATTGTCGCCACCGCCGTTGGCATCATCACATAGTTTCGATGTCTCACCGGCAACTGCATTCGCTGCACCCGGTCCACCGAGATCCAACGAGGCGTCGTCTCGCAGAATGACGCCTCTTCCATCAGGTTTTGCAAACTGGGATACCGCCGCCAACTTTCTGTCGCAGGGATTCCCGATCCGACGTCGGCCCAACCAGCACTGTTCGGCTGAGTCCAACCGACGCTGGTAACACCATGATCCATCCGCAACATCCACATCCAACCCTCTGCCGTCAGATGATGCTGAGCCGCGTCGTCAGGATCAAACGGTTCCTCCGCTCGAAGCTGTCGCGTTCGCTTCAGTTCCTGTGTCCAAGATTTCACACCATGAAAATGAGCGAAGACACTACGTGTGCTCGTCTGCAATCGCTCGTCAACACGACGCAGACCGATCGATCGAGCCAATGAGTCTGGCAACACACCAAACCGGCCCGATGCATTGACCAACCACCGCGCCGACACATTCCTGGGCGATGCATGCGATTCATTCTGGGAGCGATCACACAATGTCAACTCGACGTGTTCCTCCATCGTCGCGGCCACCACTTCGGTCCGTTGACGGCATTCCGCCCCCGCCTGAATCGCTCTTTGCAGAAAGAACGAATCGATGTCACTTCTCAACCAATGCGTGTCCGACCAAGTGTCGCTCGGACTGGCGGTGACCAACAAACTATTTCCGCAGACGTTCTCGTCACCCTTCTTGAGATCGTGAAACTGCCGTCCTGATTGGTTGTCACAGCCCGCGTCGCCATGGTGGTAGTAACTGAACCCGCGTTTCTTTCCACAACGCAAATTTGGAAACGACGCTTTCCAACTCGGGTAAGTCGACAGTGCTCGCAGTTCAGGCAATTCATACTGATCAGCCAATTGTCGCAGCACCAAATCGGCCATCGGAGTGCTGGATTCACCAATCGCAAAACGCCCGAATTGTTCCCGTTCAATCAACATCACAGAAACGCCACGGGTGGCCAAAATCCAAGCCAACAGGGAACCGGAAAAGCCGCCTCCTAGAATCGCAACGTCGTAGTCGGATTTTGATTCAGACATTTCGCGTTCCCGATTTTGGTACTTCACCCAAGTCGGGAGCATCCGACTTGGGCAACTCCGGATCCAAACCCCAAGTGTCCAAAGTCAGCACCGGACCACGATCGAAACGTGAATCATTGTCGAGTGCAACCATCACCGCCTGCATCTCCTTTCGAGTCGGCGGATGAAAGTGCCCCTCGCGAGCCAATCGGTCCATGAAACCGTTGCCCGTTCGGCAAGGCAACAAACTGATGTGACGTGCCCCGGCAGCCGCCGCAAATCGCGCCGACAAGATCGTCCATGCGTACGATTCCTTTGGAGCCAACCACGGCAGACCGTGAATCAGGAACACACGCAAATCAATGGAGGCGTCTTTCAAGTGCTGAGCGAATTGAAAAAATTGCCCCGGGTGAAGTCGTTTGTTCAATCGATCCAACATTCGCGGCGCGATGCATTCCAAGCCCACCGCGATTTCCAGTTTCCCACGCAAACGTTTCGCGAATTCGAACAGGCGTCGGGTGCCGATCAGCGGATGATTCTCGACAACCACGCGATCAAACCGATCGCACAGCTTGGCAATTGTGTCGTCATCCGCCGAGGGTGTGGTACGTCGGTCAAAGAAATTCCCGCTGTTGTAGAGCTTGATCGTCCCGCCTGCCGCGTTTCCAGTTCGCTCTTCCCAATGTCGCAGCCCCACCCGAATCTGGTTGGGCAACGCGCCCGGCGGAGTCGGATGGTCCAGCGTGTTCCGCCATAAATCACACATACTGCACTGCAGAGAACACTCCGACGACGCTAGCAACAACGTCAACACCTGAGTCATCTCGGGTGGCCGATCCGGACGGCGATCGAAAGGTTCCAGTTCCACGAACACCGAATGGGGACGATTGGCATCCATGTTGCGATGCCTCCCGTCCGCGGGGCTGGCCTCGCCTCGTGACGCCAGCACTTCTTGCGGTGACGGTTTGTCAAACAACATCGGTTCCTTGCGTGTCATGGAATTGATCTTGATGCAGTCCACCACAGATTGTTACCCCCAACAAGATCACGCTTTTACAAACGGGATACCATGCTTCGATTTCTGACCAACGTTTTTCAACCTCAGCACGCTCACCAGCTTCTCGCTGCCGTGTTTGTGCTGGTCGGTACAATGACGCTCGTTTCGTCCGAATCCGCCCGTGCTCAGCAAACGTTGCCGTTTCGGCCGATTGGTTCCCCCAGCGCCGTCGACCAAACCGAGACCGCTCGTCGACAACGTGCCACACAAAACAGCGCCACACACAACAGTGCCGCGCAAAGCCGTCGGATGATTCCGGCATCCTACCGGTCCCAGCCACCCGCCAATGCCCGTGCCTATGATCCCAACGTAAGGCAAGTCGCGATGCAGTCAGGCGGGTTGGATTTGCCCGGCAACATCGGTGGTAATCAAACCTTCGAACCTCCTGCCGGATCCCAACCCGTTCAAACTCAACCCTCGTTCGGAACGCCACCCAACCTCGGGAATACACAACCGGGCGTTGGCTCTTCCTCGCCCGGCATTGCACCTCCGCCTGGAATGTCCGCTCCCACCAGCGGCACACCCGCCCCGAGCAATATCGCCCCAGGCAACTCCTTGCGTGGCGATGCCGCGGCGCAAGGACGATCGCTGCCCGCTCCCACTGCGGTCCCGAACGATGTCTTGGGCGGCAACCCAACCTTCGCTCCCAATCGAATCGGTCCGCCGCCTTCGGACTATGCACCCGTTCCACCGCCACAACTGAGCAATGGCGGCTACGCAACAATGAGCAACTGCGCTCTCATCTCGGCACCCAGCGAATACTCTGCCATGAGCCCCTATTCCGGTTACGGCTACGGACAAGGTTGCGCTGCACCAACTGGAGTCGCGCCAGTCGGATACGTTGCTCCACCCGCACAAATCGCTGCTCCTGCCGCCATTCCCGCCACGACTTATCCAGTCGGTTCCACCGTGCCTCCCGTCACTTCCACCACCTTGAACGCCGGTCCCGCCGGCGCTTTGATCGACTTTGGACAGGGCAACAACACCGTGCAAGTCGGCCCAGGACTTTGGGGGCAACCAGTCGCTTATGTTCCCGGTCAAGGTTTTCGAAATTGGTTGCGTTACTTTTCTTTCTGAGACATCAACGCGACAACACCTGGCTCGCCACGAGACATTCGCACCATCGCTTCAACCCGAATCGACCGGAGCAACCCGACCCGCCGCCAGCACTTTTCGCTTGAGCCGACCGGAAGCCATCCAGGCGGCATCGCGATCGTTCGATGAATTGCTGTAGGGTCGCATCATTCATTGATCCGACTCGCCGGCAGCTTGCTCTTCCACCCCTCCCCGGCAACGCCGCCCTCCCAATCCGTGTCTCCCATTTTTGTCAGGACCGATCTCATGCGCACCTCCTCCCTGCGCGTCTGTTCGCTCGCCGGCGTGTCCACGCTGATTCTGCTCACTAGCCTGTCCGCTGGGTGTCGCGGCCGTGGTTTCTTACCCGCACCAGGAACGATGAACCAACAACAGGCCAACGCCGTCGTCCACGATCCCTATCCATTGACGGATATCGGACCGAACGATCAAGGCAGCCGCCCGCCGAGCTACCAGCAACCGCTGCCCGGCCCGGTTCGAAACCGACTGAGTGCCGACGCAATGCCCTGGCTCGGTCGATAGCCTTCACTGGCGACTCGTTCGACCACTCCAAACCACTGTTCGAACGAGCTTCTCTCCCCCCTGCCGCAGTCAGCCTGACGCACCATCCACCACCCACTCGGGTGCTCCGACGTCTCATGTTGCAACCGAGATTGACATCATTCTGATATCACCTATTTCGCCCGATCGTTGAGGCGGGTTGGTTGAGAAGTGAGTGTTTCCCCACGAAATCGGCTTTTTCCCCCTGAAATCAGCGTTTCGTGACACTTTCGGCACGATTGGCCCCTGGGTTGCTTCCATTCTCCTGTGAACTGAGTTTCACGCGATTTGTGAACCGATGCCGAGGAGGCATCACGCGGCGGAACAAGTTTTCTACGGAGAAAAAAGATGTCTCGATTGACCAAATGGATCGCCGTCCCGGTTCTCGCCGTCGCAGCCACTTTCATGGCGGACGCCCCGGAGGCAAACGCCCAAGGATTTTCGCTCAGTATCGGCACGGGCGGTTTCAGCTACGGCCACTATGGTCCAAGCCGATACAGCAGTTACTACGCCACGCCCTACCGCAGCACTTACGGCTATCGATCATACGGACCAGTGATTTACCCCGGTTATTCCACTCGCTACCGCAGCTACGCTCGCCCGCTGGCCTATCCGCCCGTGTACGCTCCTTATCGCGGCCCGCGCCACGTCCATGGACATCACAGTCACCATGGTCATCACGGTCATCATCACGGCCGACCACACCGACGGTGATGCCAATCACGGCAGCACAAAACGCGATGGTTCCCATCGCAGTCTGACCTGAAAAACTTTCAAGCGTGTCGTCTCCTTTTACGAGACGGCACGCTTGTCTATTTTCAGCCGCATGAATGGTATCATCGCACTACAGATTCTCGGCGGCATCCTTCTTCTCTTGATTGGAGGCGAATGGGTTGTTCGCGGCGCCTCCCGATTGGCGATCGCGGCGAAACTCAGTCCGCTATTCGTGGGATTGACCGTTGTCTCCCTCGGCACCAGCGCCCCTGAGATGGCGGTCTCGTTCGCGACGGCGCTTCGAGGCCAGGCCGACATCACGATTGGCAACGTGGTCGGCAGCAATCTGTTCAACATGTTGACGATCGTTGGCTTCAGCGCACTCTTCGCTCCGCTTCCGGTGGAAAAACAAATCACGCGGTTCGATGTGCCCGTGATGATCGCGGCAACGATCGCGATGTTGCTTGCGTCTTGGAACGGAGTCATCGGGCGTTTCGACGGGATCGGACTGATTCTGATCATGATCGCTTATTTCGCGGTTTCGTACCGACTCGGCAAACAATCCGGTGAAGCCGCCATCCCGGACGAACTCCTCTCGCCAGAAATCTTGGAGGAAGCCGCCACGTCACTTGGCCGGCGTGTTGCCGTGATCCTTTGGCAATTGGTTTTGCTCAGTGCCGGCGTCGCGGCCTTGGTCTACGGATGCGAACTGTTTGTTGACGGTGCCGTATCAATGGCACGCATTCTGGGCGTCTCCGAATTGGTGATCGGACTAACGATCGTTTCCGCAGGCACGTCGCTTCCCGAGTTGGTCACTTCCGTTGCCGCCACCATCAAAGGCGAACGTGGGATTGCGATTGGCACCGCGGTCGGCAGCACCACGCTGAACATCGTCGCCGTGCTAGGCATCACGTCCGTGATCGCCCCGAGTGGTCTGAACGTCTCGCCCGATATCATGGCATTGGATATGCCGTTGATGGTGATCGCCGCGTTGCTGAGTTGGGTTCTCTACCGGACCGGTCGAACGATTGTTCGTTGGGAAGGGGCGCTGATGATTCTGATGTATTGCGGTTATGTTGGTTACCTCCTCAAAACCAGCGGAGCCTTCTGATGAGTTCGCAGCCCCGAAGACTTCGCTACACCCGGCGTAATTTGCTGTCTTCGGTTCTGGGCGCCGGCTCTCTCGCGTACATGGGTTGTGATTCGCTGTCTTCACGTTGGTCCGGGGCACTTCCGTTTACAGGTTCACTGCTGTCGCCCAACCGTGACGTCGGGCATCGATTGCGAGTTCCCGCTTCAGATCGCATCGCCAAACCGGCTGAATTGATCCAACGTCACACAGCCTGTGTGATTGTTGGTGGCGGAGTCGCCGGATTGTCCGCCGGATACGAACTCCTGAAATCGGGATTGGATGACTTCATCCTTTTGGAGTTGGAATCCTCTCCTGGCGGCACATCGCGAAGCACGCAGTACACTTCGGAATCGTTCGGTTCCTTGCGAGCCCCTTGGGGCGCCCACTACTTGCCGCTGCCCGACGAGCACAACCAACCGCTGCGAGAATTCTTGCGTGATTGCGGTGTCTTGGACCAACACGGCCGCGCTGCTGAGCACATGCTTTGCCGCGATCCAGAAGAACGGGTCTGGGCGGGCGGACGTTGGCACCCGGGATTGCTTCCGATGCGGGACGCAACACCCGAAGACATTTCACAAATCAAACGTTTTCAAACGAAGATGTCCGAATTTGCATTGCGAACCGGCAACGATGGCAAACCTTGGTTCGCTTTGCCAACCTCCCTGACATCGGACGATCCCGAGGCGTTTGCTCTAGATAAAATTTCGATGAAGCAGTGGATGCAATCACACCAATTTGACAAGCCGCGATTGCTGTTGTTGGTGGAGATCGGAATAGCACACCTCTGA
>NZ_JBICHO010000344.1:0-21898 GCF_043100905.1 Rhodopirellula sp. JB055
TCGGTGCCAGGTGAAACCTGGCCTACGTCATGTTGCCAACTGTCGTCGCTCCGCGACTCAAAAGCGTCGCTCCGCGAACACCTGGAGTCGTATTTGCTAGACTGGTTCAATTCTCGGGAGCGTCCCGCCCGCTCGGTTGCCATTCGACTCAACGAAAATTCGCGGCGTGGAATTGCATGATCTCCACGCAACGTTGCTCGTAGATTTTCAATCCCGAGTGAGGAACCTCTGGAACAACGATGCGTTCAAAAGGAATGCCGAGTGATGTCAGAAACTTCATGTACTCCAGGTTGTTCTGGTAGTTGAAACCTTTGGTCCCAACGTAAATCATCCAATCAACCTTGGGCGTCTTCGTTGTGGAATAGGCTCGTGCCAAATCCCAAGCGTTGTCGCCTTCCGCAAAAACAAGCGTCGCTGACTCGCGGCCCCCCGACTCGCTGATCTTGCGTTCGGTTTCATAACCGCCACCACCCGCCGCTGCACTGCAAAACAGATTTGGGTACCGCAGCGACAATCGCATCGTCCCGCGTCCGCCCTGTGAGAACCCTTCGATTCCGCGGTGTTCACGGTCTGCGATTGTGCGATAGGTCGAATCGATGTGCGGGATCAGCTCTTTGATGAACACGTCCGCACCCTGCTTGGTTGGTTCGCCTGGGATGTTGTAGTGACTGACCGGGCCGCCATTGACGAACACATAAATCATCCCCGGAACCTTCCCTGATTCCATCGCGGAGTGAAGCAACGGGACCAGTGCAAGAGACTTCGCTTCACTGCCCGGACGACCACCGTGAAGGTAGTAGACGACAGGGAACCGCTTCGCTGACTGGCCATCGGAATATCCAGGCGGCAACAAAATTGCGTACCCAACCTCTCGGTTCAATGACGGGCTTTGGAACGTGCCGTGCTGAAGCGAGGGGTGTTGTCGATTCCTCGGAATCGGGTTCACCCAAGCAAACGGGGCCGGCTTCTTCTTCGCTTTCTTAGGCGATCGTTTTCCAGTTGATTCTGATGCCGCTTTGCTTTGAACTGGCTTCGCGGGCGATTCCGCGAACAACGAATTTTCAGTGAACAATGACAAGCAGGCAATCAAACAAATGACGCGGCGCATGGGCAATTTTCTCGAGGCAGGAATTTTGTGGGGAAGCATCACTATACTATTCCGGAGGACGCCCCTCACGGAGATGTCGTTATTCCCTTTCTTCCCAAGCCATAACGAAACGCCCCAAAGATGGATCCGTTCCTGCAAGCTGCCCTCGATGAAGCACGCCTCGGTCTCCAAGAAAACGGGATCCCGATCGGCTCCGTCCTGGTGATCGACCATGAAATCGTTTCGCGTGGCCACAACCGACGCATCCAAAGTGGCAGTGCGATCTTGCATGCCGAAATGGATTGCTTGGAACGTGCCGGCCGACTGACCGCCGACGACTACTCACGGTCGACGCTGTATTCAACTTTGTCGCCGTGCGACATGTGCAGCGGTGCTGCCCTGCTTTACAAGATCCCGCGAATCATCGTGGGTGAGAACCAAACGTTCCAAGGACCGGAATCCTACGTTCGCAGCCGCGGCGTTGACTTACAAGTTATCCAAGACCCCGATTGCATCGAGCTGATGCGAAGCTTCATCCAAGACAACCCGACACTTTGGAATGAAGATATCGGCCTGCCAACTGAAGACTGATCTCAAGCCTAAGTGGTTTATCAAAGTTGAAAGTGAGAGTGATTGTAGTGGACGAGGCGACGAGTCCTTGGGTTTGACGCCAGGTTCAGGACTCTCGCCTCGTTCACTAAGTAGAAAACAAGTCGTGACAGACCGCTAGGCTTCTTGTTCTTCCACCGTGCCTGCCCCACATTTCTCACAGGCGGGCAAAAGCGAGTGGCGGACTCCACCGCATTTCTGACAGGCGTGAAAGAGCGTCGTTTCGCAACAGGGGCAGGTGTAAGGTTGGTCAAATGTGGCCGCATCGCCATCGACCGTGACGGGAGTGCGTTTCTTCAAACTCCGCCGCGTCCACACCGCGAATTTCAGTGGGCCACGCTGGATCGGGTAGTCGCATATTGGGCAGAAGAAATGTGCGTAGGCTTCCCGGTACTGTCGCAGCAACCAATCCCGACTCGGTTTAGCAATCAACCTCAGTAACCGCACCAAGACTCCTGTTGCAATGGCCAGTGACAACAAGATCAAAATGTACTTGAAATAGATCGCAGGAAAGTGATCGTGCATCACCAGCAGAACCCGAGCGGCCACCGCACCGCTGATGGCATACACCAGCATCGCGTAGGTGCCACCGGCGTGACGCACGAACATCCAACTGCAGAGAATCAACATCGGAATCAACAGCGCAAGCTTGTACGCCGCCAACTTCCATTGATGCTGCTCCGCAAGCGTCTCATACTCGTCCGCAATCGGACGACTGGCGCGCGTGATGGCTCCCTCGTTCTCTCGCTGCTTCTCCTGAACCTCATCCAACTGATCGTTGAGATCAGACAACTCGGCATTCAGCGTTTGTGTTTGACTCTGATTGGCCAAAAACAATTGCAAACTATCCGTGAGCGCCGATTGTTGGTCATCGCTCAATGTCGTCGCATTCTCATCCGCGTTGCGTTTGAGTTCCAGCAGTTGATTGATTGTCTGCTGCGAATCCCGAGTCGTTTTCGGTGTCAGTTTTCGACGTCGTTCGGTAGCACCGATTTGCTGGGGTAATTCCACCAATTGAGCCGCCAGCAATTGCCGCTCGTCCTGCAATTCTTGGGGCAAGCCCTCGTCCAACATTTGGTTGTAGTTCGGCCCTTTCGCACGATCGATGTCGCGAACGATGTAACCGAGCAACCAAAAGGCCAGCAAACCGACCGCGACGCTGAACCCAAAGACCATCAACCGAAGCATGAATGAACCGCGGTGTTTCTTTGTCTTCATCTGTTCGCCTTGAGTCGAATGTTGGTGGGTGGTATTTCTTAACCGAAGCAGGTAGTCAGGAATCTTTGGGTAAGTAAGCCGTTTGTCGTTCGCCTAGGCTTCAAAAAGTTGTTGTTGCAGCGGATTCAACTTTCGCAGGTTTTGTTTCACGACTTCGTCCCAACGGGACAGCCCTATGCCAGCCCAGGGCAACGCCCTGGGTTATGCCCAGACCAAGATTGCAAAGCCCCAAAGGGGGCGGTCCTAGCGGGTTTCGGGGAGTCCTTCTTAGAGCCCAACGCTTCGAGATTCTTCGCGAAAACTTTGCGGAGTCCCATTTTTGTGAAGCAGCGCGTCTATTCGCTTCGCAAAATCGCGAGGCACAGAGCGACCATCACGCTGAAACTGGCGATCAATCCGACCAGGCCGAGCAGGCTGACTCGTTGGATCCCAAACATTGGCTGATCGGGGAACAGAACCGGAGAAACCTCGTAGGACAGCATCAACGCGGAACCCAAGAACACCGCGCTCGTCATCAGCCCCACCACCAAGCGGTTGACCACCGGGGCAAAGCGTTTGGGTTCCAAGCGAACTTGCAATTGCCCCAACCGAGCTTGATTCATGAGCGACAACAACTGTTCCGGCGCGTTTTCCATGAACGCTTCGCTCTCCAGATAGATCCGGCGAGCTTGGCGCAGACGCCGTGCCGGAGTCAATCGGCGAATCATCACGCGGCGGAGATAAGAGCGGACAATGTCCAGCGAATCGAAGTCGACGCCGATCTCCCGCAACGTTCCCTCGAGCGAAATCAACATTTTCAACAGCAACGCAGATTGATTGGGAAGCCCAATCCCGTGCCGGTGAAGAATCTCGCTGAGTTGATTCAACGCCCCGGCAAGATCAAAACGATCAAGTGATTGACGGCCGTAGGTGTCGATGAAATCAGCCACGTCGATCTCTAACGCGGACTGGTCCAAGTCCACTCGTGGGTTGCCCACTCGACGGATCAAACGCGTCAGTCGTCGACTGTCGCCTGCGTTGATCGCGGCCAACATTTCTTCGATCGACTCTCGCATCGCTTCATCGATGCGTCCCGTCATCCCGAAGTCGAGAATCGCCAAGCGACCGTCTCGCAAACAGAACAAGTTGCCAGGGTGCGGATCGGCGTGGAAAAATCCGTCCTCGAACACCATTCGCAAATACGTTCGAGCCAGTGTCCGGCCCAACTCAGGTGGCAGGTCCGCGCGAGTCATCTCGGTGGGCTCGTCAGCGATCTGGCTGTCGTCTCGTTCGAAAATTTTGGCCAGCGGTTCACCGACCATTTCTTCCATCACCAAGACACGTCGCGTGCAGAGCTGGTCCAGCACGGACGGAATGACGATCTCAGCTTTGTCCGACTCAAGAAGCTGAGCGAACTGTTTGAGGTTGCTGCGTTCACGGTTGAAGTCGAGTTCTCGAAGGATCATCGGCATCAATTGCCGGACCATGTCCGAAGGTCCCCAAATGGCCAGTGCTTCCACGTGATCGGCCCACTGCGCCAAGCCTTCGAGAACATCGAGGTCCTCGCGCATCATTTTCTCGATGCCGCGACGCTGCACCTTCAACACCACTCGCTGTCCGTCCATCAACTCAGCACGGTGGACTTGTCCGATCGAGGCGGTTGCAAGCGGCACCGGTTCGATGTGCCGGAAGTGTTTTCGAAAGTTCCTGCCCAGTTCTTCGGACAACGTTGCTTCGACGACTTCCATGCTGTCGGGCGAAACCTCATTGCGAAGCAGTTTGAGCTCTTCCGCGATTTCGTTGCCGACAAGGTCAGGGCGAGCCGCGAGGACTTGGCCGACTTTGATAAATGTCGGTCCCAACTCGGTGATTGCCATCCGAATGCGTTGCGACCGTGTGTACTGGGTCAGCGGAACGCCCGAGCGATCTTTGATCCAGTTCTGCAGCGGCAACCGACGAGCGCGGCTGATCCAATCTGCCAACCCGTACCGGCGCAGCACCCTCAGGATCTCGCGTCCTCGGCGCAGATTGCGGTACAACTGGGGGATCGATGTCAGCTTCATGAGTTTCCGTGGAGGTGGTTGGTCGCTCCATTGTGATCGCAGGCTTGGCAAATCGTCGAGCAGGACGAATTTTCGGCCCCGAAAAACTTCCCTTTATGCCCAATATTCCGCTCGCAGCGTTGGTTCCGCCTGGATTTTCAGCCCCCGATCCGACATTTGCCGACGATTGGGCAACCGCCATCGTGACCACGATCGAGCTGATGCTGGTGTCAGCCGGGATCGCGGTTTTGATCGGAGTGCCGACGGCGTTTTTTGTCAGCCAATTACGACCAAACCATTGGCTGGTCCGCACCTGGACCTTCTTCGCGTTCGCGACTTTGGCAATGCCGCTGATCTTGTTAGCAGCAGCCTGGGAATCCACCGCCGGTAAATTTGGGTGGTTGGTCACAACCATGACAGGAGGCAACCTGGGTTGGGTTGGATGGATTCATGGCATGCACGGCGTCGCGCTGGTGTCATTGGCTACCGTTTGGGCGACGCGCCGAATTGCTCCCGTCGCCATTCAACAGGCCGCATTGGATTTCTCACCCACCCAGAGTTGGTGGCGAGTCAAATTGCCGATCGCGATGCCTTGGATCGTCGCGTCAGCCGTCGGCGTGATGGTGCTCGCGTCGACCGAAATGAGCGTCGCGGATTTGCACAGCGTCCGAACCGTCGCGGATCAGTTCTACTTATTTTACTCCGTGGATCCCAACACCACGTCGGTGCTGGTGTCGACGTTGGTCCCGATGTTGGTCGGTGGAATTCCAGCCGCACTTTGGTTTTGGTTGCAGCGTCGTCGATGGAAAGTCGCGTCCAACTGGGATGCTGATCCAGTCGATGCGTCAACAACAGTGACAGACACAGCATCCGGTGGAGTTCGCTTGATGGCCATGGCCGCCGTGGCCTTTTGCACGTTGTTGTTGATCCTTCCGCTTGCCGGGTTGATCATTCAAACCGGTCACGCGGTCGAAGTGGTGGACGGCCAACGGCAAGCGACCTTCCACTGGCAAGCATCCCTCCGGGCAATCGCCGAAGCTCCCCGGCTCTTTGGCGAAGAGCTCGCCTGGACCATTCAGCTCGCTCTTTTCTCCGTCATCCTATCACTGCCAATCGCGATGGGACTTGCACGTCTGGCACGCTCATCCAAGCCGGTTGGATTCGTCATCGATGTTTTGGGAACGATGCTGTTCCTCGTGCCTGGCCCGGTCATTGGAATGACAGTCGCGGCTTTTTTCCGACTGCCATTCGCGGGACTGGATCGGCTCGCGACGCACACGTTGGTGCCGACCCTGATCGCGGTTGGCGTGCGAAGCACTCTGGTCGCTTATGCGATTCTTCGAAATGCCTACGACGGCATTGATGATGCTACTTGGCAATCCGGGCAAATGGATGGCTCGGTCACTTGGCGATGGTGGCACCTGGAGGTCCCTTTGCTGAGACACGGATTGGGTGTTGCCGCACTGGCGGTGGCGATCGTTTCGGCGGGCGACGTGCCAGCCGCGATGCCGGTATTGCCCCCCGGTGTGACCACAACAGGTACCCGACTGTTTGGATTGCTGCACAGCGGAGCCCGATATCAGGAAGCGTCGTTGGCGCTGGTTCACACAGGGATGGTGATCCTGCTCTGCGGAGCGATCCTGTCCATGAGACTCCACTTGCGTCGTTCAAGCAAAGGCGTAGATTGAAACGTTTCACCGCGTCCGTGCCCCCGCTTCGACAACTGCCTTGTTTGTCCCCGAATCTCTGCTCGCGGTGTACTGTGTGCTGATCATCACGGCCTCGGTCTGCGGTGGTTGGTTGCCAACCTTGATTCGGATGACCCACCTTCGCACCCAGCTCTTGATGAGCTTTGTAGCAGGCTTGATGCTAGGCATCGCGCTGCTGCACCTGCTGCCGCATTCACTGCACAAAGTCAGCTCCGCATCTCAAGCTTGTGCAGGAGTCTTGGTTGGCATCCTCGCGATGTTCATTCTGCTTCGAACGTTCCACACGCACGTTCACGGGCATGGAGAGCCGCATGATCACGAGCATGCCCACTCCAATGCCAAACGCGTCAGCAACAGACCGCTCGGCTGGCTCGGCATGCTGTTTGGCCTGGGCCTGCACACGTTGATGGACGGCGTCGCGTTGGCCGCCAGCATCGCTGCGGAGTCGCAACATTCGCCATGGCTGGGACTCGCTGGTCTGGGCACGTTCCTCGCCGTGGCACTTCATAAACCACTCGACGCCTTTGCGATCACGTCCGTCATGAGCAAAGGCGGTTGGAGCTCAGCTCAGCGAACCGTGGTGAATCTGACCTTTGCGACGGCCTGCCCCCTCGGCGCGATTGCGTTCTACTTTGGTGCCACTCAGTTTGGCAACACCGAAGTGTTGCTCGGATGGGGACTTGCACTCTCGGCTGGGTTCTTCATCTGCATCTCACTCTCTGACCTGCTTCCTGAAGTTGCTTTTCACGACCACGATCGGCTCAAACTCACCACTGCATTGCTACTGGGTGTTGCTTTGGCAGTGGGGATCGAAAGCCTGCCCGGCCACAGCCACTCGATGCTCCCGCTCGGACACCCCACACCGACTCTCCACAGCGACAACGTTGCGAGTGAGACCCCCTAATCCACCTGCCCAGAACCATTCCCATGGGAAGCTGCCACCACGACCACTCCAGCGATTCAGCGAATGAATCCGATCATAGTGGGACCTTGCACCATCATGGGTTGACCTCCGCAGGCCAGTTTGACTCGGTCAGCGACGCAAGATTGCTCTGGTCAGTGTTGCTGAACCAATTCCTAACAGTCGCTCAGGTGGTCGCGGGAATTTTCTCAGGCAGTGTCGCACTGCTGTCCGACGCAGCACACAATTTCAGCGATGCTAACTCACTGCTGATTGCCTACATCGCTCGGCGAATCGCTCGCAAAAAGGCTAACCAAAGGTACACGTTTGGCTACCGCCGAGCCGAATTGATTGGAGCCACCATCAACCTCACGCTGTTGGCCGTTGTCGGTTGCTACTTGATCTACGAAGCCATCCATCGGTTCTTCGCCCCGCAACCGATCGTCGGTTGGCTGATGGCGGTTGCAGCCGCGATCGCACTGATCGTCGACATTGGCACCGCCCTTCTGCTGTGGGCAATGAGCAAAGGCTCTTTGAACGTGCGAGCCGCTTTCATTCACAACTTGGTGGACGCCGCTGGCAGCGTTGCCGTTTTGATCGGAGCAGCAGCCGTCATCTACCTGGACTGGCTGTGGGTGGACGCGTTGCTGACGCTGTTGATCGCGGCCTACATCCTCTACCAAGTTTGGCAGATGCTTCCCGAAGCAACTCGCATTTTGATGGAAGGAGCCCCTGCCAACTTCCACTTTGACGAGATGCTTGCTGACCTCAGCAAGATCGATGGCGTGTCCGGAATCCACCACGTGCACCTTTGGGAACTGGACGAATCGCATCGGGCACTGGAAGCTCACGTGGTCATCGAACCGACTCGCTACGAAGACCTCGAGCACATCAAACGCCTCATCAAAACGTACTTGACCGACGAACACAACATCCGCCACTCCACGCTCGAATTTGAATTTTCCGGCGCGTCCGACTGCCACGATTCCGACGGCAATCTGATCGACGGTGATTGCCTGTAGAAAACACCGGGACTTCGTCCGGCAGGTACACTGGGAACCCCCATGTCCCCACTGCCCCATCAACCCAAGTCGCCCCATGACGCGTTTCCCCTTGCCCGTGCTCGCTCTCGCACTTGCGATCCATTCCCTTGGTTCTTCCACCTGCTTTGCCCAGCGCGATCCCAATCGCATGACCCACGGCCCCATGCTGGGCCAGCCTTCCGCTACCAGCCTCGCCGTCTGGGCTCGCACATCTGACCCGGGCGAATTCACCGTCCACTATGGAACTCGCCCACCCGAAAACCATGGTGGGGATTTGTCGGACCACATCAGCGAACCAGGCCTCACCCGCATCGAGCATGACAACACGGGCGTCACAACTCTGAAAGATCTTGAACCTGACACACGGTACCACTACCGCATCTATGTCAACGATCGCCCGCAAGGCGAACCGGGCACGTTCCGAACACTCCCGGATCAATCAGGATCCGTTTCAGAACACAACCCCGACGGACTGTTCAATTTCCGATTCCAAATCGGTTCCTGTGCCAACCAAAACCCGCTGCACGGGATCGGCCACGACAGCCCCACCTACAAACATCTCAATCAAGATTGGTCGGACAAAGTTCACTTCCACATCATGAATGGGGACTGGTTGTACGAAGAACTTCGTGAGTACCCGGCCGAAGCGTGGCGACTCACGCAGGGCATCATGGAACTCCCTCAGGTGGTGAAAACCATGCCGACGGTGACCGGCGTGTGGGAGAACTACAAACTGTACCTCACTCGCAATCACGCCTTATCGACGTGGCATCGCAACGTGCCATCATTGTTCACCTTCGATGACCATGAATTGGTCAATGACATCTGGGGAGCTTCCGAAGCGGGCAAACGCCACCGCCGAACCGTCTTTCGTGACATTGGAACTTACGCCTGGAACGACTACCTCGGCTGGGCCAACCCGTTCGAATCCAAACAAAGATTGCATGTTGGCACGGCGAAGTTGACCGCCGGCAGCGACTTGCTGGTCGACCGCCAGACCAACTTTCGACAGTTACCGCTGAACGAAATGCTGAACCTGCACGTCCACTGGGGAACCGATACGGCAGGCGTCAACGACATGGTCTACGACACCGACGATGGAGAAGTCAACTCGTACGTCTATGACATCGTTGAGGTGGTGGATGAACACACCGTCCGGCTTCACATGCCCGCCAAAGCGGACGGCCAAGTCAGCTACTCCATCGGGCAACGCAGCTACGGAAAGTTCAGTGTCTCCAACTGCGACTTCTTTTTGCTCGACACTCGTGGCGACCGCGACATGCACGATGTTTCGCAGCGTGACAAACCAGGTGTTTCGATGCTGGGCAAACATCAACGCGAATGGCTGCTGCGTGAAATGAATGCCAGCGACGCGAAATTCACTTTCTTGATTTCAAGCGTCCCGATGATGATCCCACACAGCGGCGCCGGTGGTTTCGAAGCCGACGAAGCCAACAAAGAAGAAGCCTGGACCGGCTTTCTCGACGAACGAGAGATGTTGATCGACACTTGGGATAAGATGGACAAACAAGTTTTCGTGATGACCGGCGACCTGCACAACAGCTTCGCGATTCGCGTGACCGACAATGTGTGGGAATTCTGCTGCGGCCCACACAACAGCGTCAATCACGTGCCGGAACTCGACGAGAGCGACCGCCCTGCGACGGGGCGATTTCAGTTCGGGCCCCGTGAGTGCGACATCCGATGGAGCAGCTATGTGCTGGCCGACCTGCCACGCTTGGAACGCCTGTACCCGCACTTTTGCGTGGTGCAGGTCAACAATGTTTTCAACATGCCGGTCAAACAAGGCGACAAGCGTTTGGTCGCCTACCCACATCCGCAGGTGGTGTTCCAGTACTACGACGGCTGGACGGGCGAACTGGCTTATGCCGAGTCCGTCTCTTTGCCGCGAGAATGATCACTGCTCGGAAATCGCTTCGGCAGTCGTGGACGCTGGTTGCAACCATCCGTCCACGCTTCCGGCAAGCTTCCATTCCGGGTTGATCGGCACCTGCAAATGAGTCAACGCGACGGTGACCAAATCCACCGTCGCTGGTGGTGCGGCCCCTTCCGCACGTTGGATCGGCTGTCCCTTCATCGCAGCAGCCCCGCTGACGATCATGGGGGCCGTGAAGACATTCGGATTTTCGCGACCGCCGCCGTGGCCGGTCCCTTCGCCACCATGGTCGGTGCTCACCAGAACCAACCAATCTTCCTCGGCGTAGGTCTCTCGTTGCTGGACCGCTTCCAGCAGTTCTCCCACCATCCGGTCAACGTTCTCAATCGCAGCGACGTATGGCGGGACGCTTGGATGAAACCCGTACGAGTGGCCAGTCTCGTCCGTCGAACCGAAGTAGATAAACGCCCAATCCAAGTCATCGTTTCGCAAAACAGGGACCGCCGACCAAGCCAGTGACTGATCCGCTGCCTTCCAAACAGTTGAGGCCGAGGCGTTCTTGCCGGGCGTAACCACGACATCGATGTCCGCATCCGTTGTCACGTGAGTTCGGAGGGGAGTCCAACAAAGGAACGAAGCCGTTCTGATGCTGGGTTTGACTTGTTTTGCCAAAGCAAAACCGTGCGGCGCCGCCTTTGCATCGCGTCCTTTGAAAGAATTGTCGAGCACGCCGTGCCGATCCGCCCACACGCCCGTCAGAAAGGTCGTCCAGCCCGGTCCACTGACGGTGTCACTGTCAGTAACATCATCCGACGTCACCCGTGTTTCCAGACACAACGTGCCGTCAGCGACAAGCGAATCCAGGTGAGGTGTCTTGGCGGCGACGAATGCGTCTCGCCTCAAACCATCAATGCCAATTGTCAACACCTTGGGTTCACGCGCATTTGCGTTCGATGCAACCGTTGATGCCAAACAAACCCAGACAACGCCAACCAAATTCAAATGAAACCAACTCATATACCGACCGTGTGGTGTGATCTGCATTGTCGAAATTGAAAGTGGCCGACACCATAATCCAATGAATGCAACCAAACAAACCAGGAAGATCGTTCGTTATCGAGGCAACGTGCAGGGAGTGGGATTCCGAGCCAACGCAATTCACCAAGGCCGTGGCCTGAACGTGAAGGGCTTCGTCCGCAACGAACCCGATGGGGACGTCCTTCTCGACGTGCAAGGGCCCGCAAAAGACCTGAATGAGCTGCTTCGGCGGATCAGCAGCTCGATGGAAAGAAAGATCAACGAGGCATTGGTCGATGACCGCGAACCGCTGCCGGATCGCAAAAACTTCTCCATTCGTTATTGAGAAATAAATACAAAACGCCAGGCCTCCAAGACCTGGCGTTTCGCTTCATTGCAGTGCATCGACGAGTGTCAGGCGAGACCTGACCGACGTCATTCTGGAGCAGCGTCAGAGCCAGCATCTGCTTCAGGAGCGGCATCCGTTTTGGCGGCTAAGTCGGCTGACGCAGTGGCTTCGGCGGCACCTTCTTCTGCCCCTTCTTCGGCAGGAACACGAACGACCGCAATCAACTCATCGCCGTCATCCACGTTCATGATACGAACACCTTGCGTGTTGCGACCGATGACACTGATGTCGCCAGCGCTGATCCGTTGCAACTTTCCTTTCGCGGTCATCAAGAACAGCTCGTCTTCATCGTTGACGCGAGCGATGCCGATCACCTTGCCATTGCGTTCACTGGTTTTGATGTCACGCAGACCTTTGCCACCGCGTTTCTGCGTGCGGTAACGAGCCGAACTGCTGGACGATGAGTTTTCATCATCTCCGTTGTCCGCTGCGTCGTCTGTTTCACCACCCGCATCCGCCAAGTTAGGCCCAAACGGCGTTCGCTTTCCGTAGCCGTTCTTGCAAACGGTCAGCAAAGTGGCCTCGGGATCAGTGACCACCATCCCAACCACCGCGTCGTCACCGACCAAGGAGATTCCCTTCACGCCGGACGTGTTGCGTCCCATTGGGCGTGAATCGGATTCTCGGAAACGGATCGCCATGCCATCTGCGGTGACCATGATGATCTCTTCCCCGGGTCCAACCACCGCGGCGTCTACCAATTCATCGCCTTCGCGAAGCTTGATCGCAATGATGCCACCACGTTTGGGACGGCTGTATTGTTCCAGCGGTGTTTTCTTGACCAATCCCCCTTTGGTTGTCATCACGATGCTGTGACCGGGCTGGTTGAAATCACGAACGGCCAAGCACTCCGCAATCTGTTCGCCTTCTTCCATCTGCAACAAGTTCACAATCGCGCGGCCTTTGGCGTCGCGAGCCAACTGCGGGATGTCATAAACCTTTTGCCAACGAACTTTTCCGGATGTTGTGAAGAACAACAGATAAGCGTGGGTGCTGGCGACGAACAAGTGTTCGATTGGATCTTCGTTATCGCTCTTGGCACCCTTCATGCCTTTGCCGCCACGACGCTGCGTGTTGTAAACACTGGTCGGTGTGCGTTTGATGTAACCGCGGTGACTGATGGACACGACCATCGTCTCTTCCGTGATCAAATCTTCCAGGTCGATGTTGCCAAGTTCTTCGTGGCTGATCTCGGTTCGGCGTTTGTCGCCAAAGCGACGCTTCATCTCTTCGAGGTCTTCTTTGATGATGCCGTTGATTCGGCTTGGGCTGCCGAGGATATCGATGTAATCGATGATTTCCTTCAGCAGTTCAGCATGCTCACCGGACAGCTTCTCTTGTTCCAGGTTGACCAGTTGGCCCAAACGCATGCGAAGGATTTCGTCGGATTGGACGCTGGTCAGTGTGTACGAATCCGCTTCACCGCGTTCCAGTTGGAACTGCTTGAAACCTTCATCGCCAAGCGCCCGCTGCATCATCGATGCGGGGCACGCGATGCCCATCAAACGCTCTTTGGCTTCGGGTTGAGTGCGGCTGGTGCGAATCGTTTGAATGATCTCATCGATGTTGGCGAGTGCCAGCAGCAAACCTTCGACGGTGTGTTTGCGACGACGTGCACGAGCTAACAAGAATTGCGTTCGGCGACGAATCACGGTCACGCGGTGACGCAGGAACTCCGCCAGCATCTCCTTCAGCGTCAACTCACGAGGCTTGCCATCGACAAGCGCCAAGAAGATCAGCGAGAACGTGTCTTGCAGCGGTGAGAACTGATACAGTTGGTTCAAGATCACATCGGGATCCTCACCACGTTTCAGTTCGACCACCAATCGAACGGGTTCTTTCAGATCGCTTTCATCGCGAATTCCGGAGATCCCTTTGATCCGGTCTCCGTTCACGAGCGCCGCGATCTTCTCAATGATCCGGTCGCGATATTGCTGGTACGGGATCTCGGTGATCACGATGCGATGGCGGTTGCCTTTCATCTCTTCGATTTGGCAACGAGCCCGCACGACCATCGTGCTTCGCCCCGTCTTGTACCCGCGACGCACGCCAGCGCGACCGCAAATGATGCCGCCGGTTGGGAAGTCAGGACCAGGAATGATCTCGCACAATTCGTCGATCGAAGTGTCCGGCTCTTCAATCAGCTTGATCAGCGCATCGCAAACTTCCGTTGGGTTGTGCGGCGGAATGCTGGTCGCCATCCCGACGGCAATCCCGCCGGAACCGTTGATCAGCAAGTTGGGGAACTTGCTGGGCAAGACCGTTGGTTCGGTTCTCGCTTCATCGTACGTCGGAATGTAGTCGACGGTATCAAGTTTGAGATCTTCCAACATCGCCGCGGCGACACTGGCCATGCGGGCTTCTGTGTATCGCATCGCAGCGGGAGGCAAACCCGCGACGCTTCCGAAGTTCCCCTGTTTGTCGATCAACAAACATCGCATGTTCCATTCTTGTGCCATCCGAACCAGCGTCGGATAAATCACACTTTCACCGTGAGGGTGATAGTTCCCCGAGGTGTCACCGGAGATCTTCGCACATTTGACTCGCTTGCTACCTGGGCCAAGGTTCAAGTCATTCATGGCGACCAAAATCCGACGCTGAGACGGTTTCAAACCGTCCCGCACATCGGGCAAAGCTCGACTGACGATCACGCTCATCGCGTACGTCAAATAGCTCTCACGAAGCTCATCTTCGATAGGCAGATCGACCATCCGGAGCGCACCATGGCCCCCGTGAGGGTCAGGGCTGCCTTCCGAACCGTCGCCAGACGGTGGTTCCGCACCGCCAGGAGGGCTGCCTGAGCCCGGTGGATCCTGCGCGCCACCACCAGCGGTCGCATCCGCGCCACCCGCCCCGTTCTCTTGACCGCCGTTGTCATCGGCGGGTCCATTCACTTCACCCGCGTTTTCGTCGCCTGGTTCCTGATTTTCGCCGTCTTCAGCCAAGGGATTTGCTCGTATATCACGGGGGAAGCGGGCCAGCACGGATCCTTGATCCGAAGACCCAAAATTGGAATGCCCATTTTACCTCGTTCACGCGTTTTTCACAACGCCGCGAGGCTTTCTGAACATTGACGCAAGCCATTGTTTTTCAAATACTTACGACGGTCTTTTTGATCCCCTTGTCCCCTTCGGATTCCGCCCATGAGTTCCCCCAGTGACGACGCGATCCTGCAATCCATCCGGCTGTATCGCGAAGCCCTGCAACAAACGCAGGCTCTCTTCGTTGAATCGGGCGAAATCGCCGAAGGCAGCTACGGCTGGTTGGCGGGATCCGACGCCCCCGAACCGGCCGGCAATCACAACCTCCCACAACAAATGGACGACCTTCACGAGGGGTTCGTGATGAAAGTTTTCGCGACCATGGTGCCCGCCAGCACCGCCCGCAACCTCGAACAACGCCAACTCGGCCGCATCCTGCTGGAACACGTTTGGGGCGAAACCGTCCAAGGCAGCAAACTGCACGAAGCGATCGACTGGTTGATCACCACTGCCGAGGGTTTCTCGTGGTACGAAGTCACACGGCCATTCCTCGAACTGCCCTCGCTTCGCGATCGATGGGGCGAAGTCATCACCACCGCGACTCGCATGGCACACTTGATCGCGATGGTCGACGGGGATGACAGCAGCGCCGAACGCGCTCATCTGCAATCCATGCTCGACGGACTCGAAAACGCCAAGCACGTCGCCAAATCACCTACCAGCGTGACCGCACCGACGATCGCCGCCGCGTCACCTACGGTGGACCACCAGGCCGATCTGGACAACGCTCGCGAAGCGATTTCGTGGTTGCGTTCCGAAGCCAAACGACTGCGAGAAGGAACCGGCCACGATGCCGCCAACCAGCCCACGCCGACGCACGCCGGAGGTGGCTCCCCCGCTTCCGCCCCGCCAATTCAACCGGAGCCCGAGGAACCGGCCGAAGTCGACGAACGAACCGCCGAAGAACGCTTGGCCGACGCACGAGCCAAACTGGATCGCTTGATCGGACTGGACGCGATCAAGAATCAAATCCAAACCCTGGCAAATTTCCTCGCAATGGAACGCCATCGCGAACAAGCCGGTTTGCCCACGACCCAACCCAGCCTGCACATGGCCTTCGTTGGCAACCCCGGAACCGGCAAAACCACCGTCGCGCGAATCATCGCGGAGATCTACGGTGGACTGGGCGTGCTCGAAAAAGGCCACTTGATAGAAACCGATCGCAGCGGCTTGGTCGCGGAGTACGCTGGCCAAACCGGGCCCAAGACCAACGCCAAGATCGACGAAGCACTTGATGGCGTGCTTTTCATTGATGAAGCCTACACGCTGATCGACGAAAGCGGCCAAGACCAATACGGCCGCGAAGCGATCCAAACCCTGCTGAAACGAATGGAAGATCAACGCGATCGCTTGGTCGTGATCCTAGCGGGATACCCCAAAGAGATGACCAAGATGATCCGCAGCAACCCGGGACTGAGTTCGCGGGTCGGCACCACGATGCACTTCGACGATTACGATCCCGAGGCCCTGTGCCGGATCTTTGAACTGATCGCCGCGAAAGCCCAGTACGTGATTCCCACCCAAAGCCGCCGGCGATTGCTTCGCGGCTTCACACATCTCTACTTCAATCGTGATCGACACTTTGGCAACGGCCGAACGTCTCGCAACTCCTTCGAACGCAGCGTCCGCCGTCTCGCAAACCGCATCGCAGGTTCCATGGAAGTCACGCGTGAATTGCTGACAACGCTCCAGCCTTCTGACATTGAGATCCCAGACCTGACGGACGCTCAGCTTGACGCGATGACCGAACCAAGCGGCATGATCCGAGTCACTTGCCCGCACTGCGACACGCCCCAGGTGATCGAAGATACCCTGATGGGCACAACCACCAACTGCAATTCATGCAGCGAACCGATGGAAGTCCAGTGGGGCAGCCCGGTGATCGACATGAAAGCCCCCGCCGAACCGCAACCCGAGCAGGACATCCAATCCAAAGCATGACCCGCCGCGTGATGAACCGTTGATTGAGCCGACCTTCGATTCTTCATGCGAGCCGTTTCGACACCGGCCTGGACCGCTCCCCCGGAAATCTCGCAGAAATCTCGCTTTCCGCCCCCTCCCGCTGCGAGGTCGTGCAGTTTTATTTCACCCTCCTTTTGGAAGGGTGATGATAAACGCCTGGCAACACAGCGTTTAAAAACGGCACAAACTCCTTCGGCGAGAGGGGAGACGGGTCGTTTTGCCGGTGCTTGTCAGGAAGAAAAGCAACCATCTGCGACCAATCAACCTCGAAGCGGGCGATACAAATCCAACTCTTCGCGTCCCATCAGTTGCGAAAAGATGGCCGCGATTTGGCGGAGGCCTTCCCGCAACATCTCTTCCGCATCGCTGGCCTCTGGCTCTGTCAGCTCAAACCAATACTCATCCGAAGCGGGCTTGCTGAACCCCCAAGCACTCCCCGGCAACCCGGCCACAATCACACATTCACATTGCTGCGATTCAGGTGCGTTGTCATCCGCTTCGCCAACGTTCTGATAGTGCAACAGGTAATCAGGCGGGATCGAACCATCCGGTGGATCATCGCCGCTCTCCTCTTCATCGGGCTCGTCAACCACCTCCACGGTTTCCACCGAAGTCACCATCACGTCCGGCCACACCCGACCTCGCAACAAGTCCGACCGAGTCACCGCGAGCAAGCCGTCTTGAATCCACTCGCCAATCGTCACCGGCAAGGCCGCGGGAATCTCATCACCACGCTGGGCCGAAATCGCATTGAACGCCAGAGGCGACAGACTTCGATCCGGCAACATCGGCGAATCAACGTCCCAACAATCGGCCAACTCACGCCCGTCCAACCAATGCCGGTCGAACCAATCGCCTCGAAAAGTCGGGCCGATTCGCTTGACCGATTCGTCGGCCTTCGGACGATCCGCCCAAACATCCGCGCCACCAACCAGGGTCACGTCGTATCCGAGGAAACGACCATACAAAGCCGCTTCGATCCCCATCTCCGTGGTGCCGATCACAACGATAGAACCAGGAGGATCCAGGGTGGAATCATTCATAAAACTGAGCCGATTTCCGGCAAAAACAAAGCGTTTCGAAAGTGAAAAGGAATCACATCCCGCCAACCGGCGGTCGCGTATCGTCGGGGCTGTGCCCCAAAGTCGCAAGTGGCAATCCATTCCGCCGATACAAACGCGACTGGACAAAACCATGATTGAGCGTTTGAGTTTGTTGAATCACCCAATCGGCACCGTCAAAAAACGCTTCCACCGGAACCAACTCTCGCACGGTGAGTCCCGTTTGCCACTTGAAAAACCGATGCATCACGGCACTCCAAAAGGTCGCTCGCAGACGCCGCCATCCCGCCGCAGGCACGACGAAGTCGACGTGATAAAACCAGCCTCCTGGTTCGACCAAGGCCATCCACTGCGGCAGATGGCACTCCAACTCCGATTCAGTAAAGCAGTCCAAGAAGAACGGAGCGATGACACATGCAAACGTCTCGCCACCCGCAGTCCATTGCCTCGCGTCCTGACAAACCAAACGCACCCGATCCTCCGCACCCAACTGCGTCACGCGTCGCTTCTGAAGTCGTCGCATCCTGGGGCTTTGTTCGACGCTGGTAACACGAGCACTTGGTTGCGTCCGCAAGACCTCGGCAAGCAAACGTCCATCGCCATCACCCAGCATCAAGATCCGATCCACTGGCGGCAACTCCGACAACAAAGCCACCCGAGCCAATTGCAGGTCCTTGCGAAAGACCGGCTTTTCCAAGACCCCATACCACCGAGCCAGTCGGTCGTAGCCTCGTACAGAATCACTCAAAGAATCACTCAAAGAATCACTCAAAGAATCACCCAGCAGATCACTGGCGATACCATCAGCGACCAATCCGCCATGGGGACCAAACGGTCAAACCAAGGCCGCCGCACATCCCCTGATACCGACCAACGATTCCACTCACACAGCCCCCTGCCCTGCCGTCGCCACCAACACATTGTCGCAAACAATGCCAACGAACCTCCCATCAAACAAACGACCACCAACCAAGGCAACCATCCTACAAATCCGCTGGCCCCTGCCAGACAGGTCACCCCCAAGGTTGCCACCATCTCACGCCGCGGGCTCACTGAACGACTCGCGTCGTAGTTTTGATCCGCCACCGATTCACGTTCAGCAACCGCCCAACAATTCGCAGTGAACAAAATCGCTGACATGACACATGCCAACGCCAAGGAAAAACTCGGGACCTCCAACCACGCGATCAAACTGACCCCCGCCGCAAAGATCACACCGACCTGAACCTCTTTCGCGAAAACATGACGTACGGTGGAACGTCCCGGCCAGAAATGCACACCGCCGCCGTAAGACAAAACCAATGCGGCAACCAACAGCCCCATCCGAATCACGGCCGTGTCCATCCAAACCACCACGACCGAACAAGCCGCCATCAGAACAACGGTCCAAACCAACACCCAAATTTTCGCGTGCTGATGGTGCATTCGGTGGCGAACCAAATGTGGCCGTGACAGATCCAATCGAGATCCATCAAGCAACCGATCGGCGACGTAGATCAGCCAAACAACAGCACCGAGCACAAACGACTCGTGCCAGCGAGGCATTCGATCACAGAACCCAACCAGAAACACGAACTGCCAAAGCAGAGCCACCAAGACCGCATCGAGCGACAACACATTCAACCAACACGTCCACGGCAATCGCTCACTCAGAGTCACCGATGACAGATGTATCGCAGGCGTTGCGATCGATCGTCGGCTGGGTTCAGTTCCCTGCACCTTGCACAATCCGATTGGACAACGTGCCCACACCACCGATGGTGATGTTCACAACGTCATCGGGCAGCAGCGTGAAATCGCTGGTCGGAACGATCCCAGTCCCGGTCATCAAGAACGCTCCCTCCGCCATCGTGTTGTCGCGTCCCAGCCACTGAACCAATTCATCAAACTTCCGGGCCATCTCTGCCGCGGAAGTGGATTGATCGAAGACAACGTTTCCATCTCGAACGATTTTCAAATCCACGGTGATGGCTTCGAGCGAAGGCAGCTCATCCATCAACGTGATCCACGGCCCCAGCCCAGCGCATTGGTCGTAACATTTCGCTTGCGGCAAGTACAAAGGGTTCTCGCCTTCAATGTCCCGCGAACTCATGTCGTTGCCCACCGTCAATCCAACGATCTTCAACTGGGGACTGAGCACCAACGTGATTTCGGGTTCCGGCACATTCCATTTCGCATCCACACGAATGCGGAGCGGTTGAAGGTGACCGCTGACACGTGACGGTGTGGCTTTGAAAAAAATCTCCGGCCGATCCGCGTTGTAAACCTGATCGTAACACGACGCGGCGGCTTCGGACTCTTCCATCCGAGCCGTTTGGCTGCGTTTGTAGGTCACCCCGGCGGCCCAGACTTCTTGCTGGTCGATGGGAGGCAACCACTGCGTCGAATCATCGATCGCAATCGGCGGATCACGGTCCAAGGACGCCGCCGCGGCCTTCGGATTCTCCGCCGCCAAAATCGCAGCAAGCGAGGGCAATTCCGCGGTCATCTGAAGTGGGATCAGGCTGTCCGCTTCGACCAAAGCGACGCGAATTTGGCCCGACGAATCAATGCACTTGGTGATATTCATGACGACAAGATAACTGCCCCCACGCCCCGTCAGAAGACCTCAAGGAGAGAAAGGCATCCACAACTCGAAACTCAGCGAACGACCGCGACCTCAATTTCGAGCCCCGGTCCAAACCCAAGCATCAGCCAAGGCCCCGGCACGTCTCGCTGCTGGAACTTTTGCAACACGAAGCCAAGAGTTGCCGACGACATGTTGCCGTGCTCCCGCAACACTTCGCGAGAAACGTCGAGCGCATCCGAGGACAGTTCCAATGCGGTTTCGACGGACTGCAATATCCGAACACCGCCGGGGTGAACCGCCCAACCACCGATCGAATCCAAATCCAATCCTGATTTTGCCAACCAAGGGACCAGAAACTCACGAAGGTTCTTTTCAATGAATCCTGGCACGCTGGCTTCCAGAGTCATGATGAAACCATTGTCACCAATTCGCCACGTCATGGCATCGTGACTGTCGCGAATCAGGCAGGATCCCACCGCAAGGATTTCTCCCAACGGTGACTCAACAGCCGATTTGGGACAGTCATCCCCTGCGACAATCAAACCAGCAGAACCATCCGCGAACAACGATCCCGAAACAATCCGCTGAGCGTCGTAGCCGTACTGGTAATGCAGGCTGCAAAGTTCGATGCAAACGATCAACACCACCGCATCCGAATCAGCCGCAACCAAACCGCGTGCCGTGCGCAAAGCATTGACCAATCCATGGCATCCCATGAATCCCACTTGGATTCGCTGAGTCGTACTTGGCAAACCAAGGTGGTCGATCAAATGCACATCGATTCCCGGTGCGGTGAATCCAGTGCAAGTGACGGTGACGACATGTGTGACATCATCGGGTGAGACCCCGCTGCCATCCAGCGCCCCCTGCCCCGCTTGGCATGCCAGCGCCGGTGCTTCAGCAGCAAAGCGTTCGTTTCGCGTAGCCATCGTCGGACCGCGATCCTCCCCATCGACGAGCGGCGGATAGAACGACTGGGTCAGTTCGCCAGCATCGCCCTTTTCAACCAGCACACTGCCACGTGTGTCGACACCGGTCCGGCGATAAAGTTTGGCCAGTTTCAGAGCCTGTTTTTCATCCTCGCAGGACATGCTCTGGGCGCAGAGAGTCGAAAAAGCGAGGTCGGCTTGATTGGTAGGATGAGCCGTCGCGATGGAAAGAATCTGGGCAGTCATGAAGAGACGTGAGTCCGAAGAGAAGCGTCCGCGAAGCCCGAGGCAGCGCGGTGGAGAGGGGACGTTGTGTCGAAACGAGGACCGTTTGCGAGACTGCGTGTGAAAGGAATCGCCAACCAGTGTGCACGTCGTAGACCGTTGGACGCAAACCAGCGAACGGGACGATATCGAACCATTCC
>NZ_JBICHO010000345.1:0-13541 GCF_043100905.1 Rhodopirellula sp. JB055
TGGTTCTTGTCTTTCGACAAATGAAGATCTCCGCGTGGTTCGACAACGTTACCCCGATTCTTCAGACCTTGGTTGTGGGCGGGTTCACTTGGGTGCTGACGGCGGTTGGAGCTGCGATCGTCATCCATGTGTCGCCCCTCCTGCCATTTGCACTTAGCTTCGCGGCTGGCGTGATGG
This sequence comes from Rhodopirellula sp. JB055, assembly GCF_043100905.1. NCBI lineage: Bacteria > Pseudomonadati > Planctomycetota > Planctomycetia > Pirellulales > Pirellulaceae > Rhodopirellula > Rhodopirellula sp. JB055. The sequence goes on from NZ_JBICHO010000345.1 coordinate 178, forward strand.
TCGATGTCGAAGGCGAGGAACTCGTCCCGGAAACCCAGCAAGTAGGCAACGAAGACCTTGCCACGCTGTGCCTGATGCTCGGCTTCGTCGTGATGATGTTCCTGGATGTTTCGCCGGGTTGATTCCTTGCGATTCGCTTGCGGCCTGGGTTGCACTGCGGTCTCAGTGGCGAGACTCGCCCTGCGTTCGCACCGGCACTTGGCATGATCCTTGCAACATGTCCTGGCAACATGTTCTGGCAATGCACCTACCACACGAATCCTTTCGCCTCGCGAGCGTTCACATGGAGAATCAACGTCCCGCCATCATCGTGACCGGAAGCACTGGCCTGTTGGGCTATCCGCTTTGCTTGAAACTGGCTGATGCTGGCTACCAGGTGTACGGGTTTGACCGAGTCGGCTTGCCGGAACCGCCCAAGCAACATGAATTCGTGCGTGACATTGAGTGCGATATGACCGACTCGGTCGCTGTGCGGTCAGCGATGCAGAAAGTGCATCAGTTGACGGGCGGAAAACTGGCCAGCGTCGTCCATATGGCGGCCTACTATGATTTCTCCGGCCAAGACAGCGATTTGTATGAGAAGGTGACGGTCAACGGCACCGATCGTTTGCTCAATCAACTGGAAGACTTCGAGTGCGAACAGTTCTTGTTCACAAGCACCATGTTGGTTCACGCTCCATGCGAGGTCGGAAGACGGATCAGCGAAGACGGGCCATTGAAAGCAAAGTGGCCGTACCCGCAAAGCAAGATCGAGACAGAACGATTGATCCGCGAGGGACACCCCAATGTTCGGTCGGTGTTCTTGCGGATCGCTGGCGTCTACACCGATTTCGGACAACAGCCGACGATCGTACAACAAATGAAACGAATCTATGAGAAAGATCCGCAGGGTTGGTTCTTTCCCGGCAACCGCGAAGCCGGTCAATCCGCCGTTCATCTAGAGGACGCTGTTGACGCCATCTTTCGAACGGTCGAGCGTCGCGATGAGATCGAGCCCAAAACCGCGATCTTGATCGGCGAGCCGGATCCGCTTCCATACAAAGCCCTTCAAAATCTGATTGGCAAACAGTTGCACGGCAAGGAATGGACGACCATGTACATTCCCAAACCGGTCGCCAAGGTTGGCGCCGCGGTTTCCGATTTCGCTCAAGGCGGGGATGCATTCATCAAGCCATTCATGGTCGACATGGCAGACGACCACTACGCGCTGGACATTTCTCGAGCGAAGGACCTGCTTGGCTGGGAACCCCAACACAGCCTTTCGTCAACGCTTCCCGAGATAACTGAGCTACTGAGGTCTGACCCTGAGAATTGGTATCGCAAGAATGGATTGTCGACACCATGAGGTTTGATGTCCCGGTCGACGACCTGAATCGTCCCGTTCCTCCCTACGAATACAATCCGTCCGCATGGAGCCAGCGAATTCCGATATGCGTCTGCGCCTTCATCGCCGCGGCGATTTCGGTCCATCTTTCTTTGTACCAATGGGGATTGATCGAGTCAGCTTATGACCCGGTATTTGACGACGGCAGCAACAAAGTCTTGAAGTCAGACACGGCCAACACGATGTACGCGTTCTTGGGAATTCACGACGCGGCGCTCGGCGTGCTCGCCTACCTGGGAGACGCCATCCTCGGCTTTGCAGGCTCGACTCGCCGATGGCAATACCGACCTTGGTTGGTCGTCTTGTTTGGCATCGACGTGATTCCACTTGGGATCGTCAGTGTGGTGCTGGTACTGTGCCAGGCCTTCCTGGTAGGCGAGTGGTGCTTCCTTTGCCTCATCACGGCAGCGATCTCATTGACCTTGGTTTACTGGGCTTGGGACGAGGTTCGGGTGTCGCTGACATTTCTACATCGAATCTGGAAGGCACATCACGACAAGCGGTTGTTGTGGAATTCGTTTTGGGGCCTACGCAGCGAACGGGCGGACACCGTCGCCGAAAAACTTCTTTCCCGTGAGGTGACGTGATGTGGGGACGTGTGGTTGAAATCATGACCGCCGTTTGGCTGGCGGCCAGCCCTTTCGTTTTCGGCATTCAATCCGACACGACCGTTTTGTGGGCCGACCAAACCATTGCGTTGGCCATCTGTGTGCTGTCGGGGCTTTCCTATTGGCACCCAACTCGTCGTGCGCACCTGCTGATATTGGTGGTCGCGATTGGCTTGACCGCATGGGGACGGTTTGCGGAACTGCCTCCCACGCCCATCCATCAAAACCACATTGTGGTGGGTCTATTCCTGCTGATGATCGCGTTGATTCCCAACGACGCCTCGCGTCCTCCCGCCGCATGGTGCCAACCGCCATCCTCCCAACCATGATGCAGGGAGCACCCCGACCACCGATCCATGCGAGTGTCCAGTAGTTCGGCAACGAGACGCGTCAATACACAGTGATGGAACCGGCCGGCCAAAGTTGTCAGCGTCGTTGCATTGACTCCCCGCTGACTCGCGCTGGCAATCAAGGGATTGCACCAACACGAGTCAACGGAAACATCTTCTCTTGATCGCCAAAGGCATCCCGAAAGACACCAACCGATCAACTTAAGCTGCCATCGACAAACAGCTTTCCTGACATTGGCGGCAGCAAGCTACACACTGGTCCATATTGCCAATTTCCTCACAACTGTCAGCACATGCCTTGCAAATTTCAGCACAGGCTCTGCAGTAATACGAGTGATAGTCGCTGTTGCGTGACATGAAATCAACACAGGCGTTGCAAGCGGCAATGCAGTCGAGCATGAGCTTGACGTGCGACTGTTCCACGTGATCACCGCCCTCGGACAAACAGTAGCGCGTCAACATATCGGCACAGGTTGTTTGGCACTCTTGGCAGTTTTCGATGCAGTCTTGCTTCGTTGCTGTGGCGGTACTCATTCGGATTCTCCTGGAAGGATGGTTGTGTGAAAAGGATCGCGACTCCGTTGCCGCAGAGGGAAACAGATTGCAACCAGCATGCCGTTCCGAGATCCACTTCGACGAGCCCATTCAGGGTCCTTGAAAATCAGTGGTTTCGCAGCGATTCGATCAATTCTTCCTTGGACATCTTCGAGCGACCATCGATCCCGATCTCCTTTGCTCGCTGATACAGATCCTCCTTCGTCCGATCCTCGTACTTCGCCGCTCGCCCACCACGCTCGCCAGCGGCCTGGCGGTCGGTGTTTGCGATCCTCGCCGCCTTTTCCTTGCTCATCCCTTCCTCTCGAAGAGCCTCATACTGTTCATCATCTTTGACGGATGGCCCGTGGTCTTTTGTCATGTCAATCTCCCATCATTGCCTGCCGCATCGCTATTGCCTGCGATGGATCGAGCGGTGATTCGATGCATTGTGAGCGACAGCCTGTCACCAAGGTCGTACGCGAACTCGCAACGCCAATGATTTGAGGTCGCAAGTTCCATGCCCTTGCAATCGCCTGTTGGCCCCTTCTCAAAAGCAACGGCAAAGCACAACACCAACGCTACGATCAGTGACCAACTTGCTTGTTCTCGGAACAACATGCTACCCGCCAAACAAACAGGTTTGCCCTCGCTAACAGCGGCCCCTGCAATTCGGGAGGAGAAAAGCATCACCGCAGAATTCGAGCACGATGTTGCCCGTCAACGATTCAGCCAGCGTCCCTGACGACGGCGAGTTGCAATAATTCTTTGAGCCGAACACGGTCCTTCGTCGAGACTTTGGCAACAAAGCCTCGTTTGTGGGCAAAGCGAACATGCTCGTTTGATTCGATTTGCGAAAAGTCCAAACGTTGACAGTCATTGTATCGCGACAGTCCGTACCCATCGCCTCGTCGATCCGGGTAGACCATCGCATGAATCTCATCCTCCATGCCTTCGGTCTCGATGAAGGCATGAATCCCAAACGAAGGATCTTTTGCAATGGCTTCGCTTTGCTGAAGGAACAAGGCACGAATGGGCTCGCCATCGGTTTCGATCGTCCAGTACTGGACGTTTGCTTTCAGATAGTTCAGCCGTTCACGCAGCGTCCGTAAGTAATTGACGATGTCCTCACCCACCATGCACATGACCTGGTAGACAGGACTGTCTGCATGGAGCTCCCGTTGGGACCCAAATCGACTCAGCAAAGTCATGTCGAGCGGTGAATTGAGTGCTCCCAATGCCGCACGCGAAATCTCCATCAACTTGGCCGTTTCGTTTGGGCCCAGCGTGTCGAGCCATTCCGCTGGACGAAGCCAGGAACAAAAGGACAGGGCGTCTTCGTAGAGCCCCAAGTCCTGGAGCACAAGCGACAAGGCACACAGCGGCGGAGCATCACGCGAGAATTGGTGATGGTCAAAATTCTTCAATTGCGGGTCATGCACACCACCAACATCAACGACACAGACCGCTGGATTGGCCAAGTCTTCCTCTGTGGGATCCCGCCGCTGAATTGGAACCCCATGCATATAGGCCAGCAGGCTGCAGGCCAGAAAGTCATCTTTGTGGGCGCCGCCCGCATGGGTCACGATCAGTTGAATGGTCATCAAGTCAGACGAATCAGTTGGGGAAACAATTTCGAAATTGACAGAAACATACCCCTAAATCAGATGCACGAAAGCTGAACACTGAGAATCGCTTGAACGAACCCGACGCAACGCCCCCGAAATCGTCCTCGTCCAGATCGATTGGCCGAACGAGATGCAAAAGATGTGCGGCAGGCGTGACAACCTCCACGACCTCCAAACCGATTCCGAACAACGCGAGAGGTCCGGCGGCCGCGTTCACTCTGGCGACGTCCAATTCGCTGTTCTCATTGCTCCCAGAGGACACGATGAACCACGACTGGCTGGCCAGCCACTGGCCACAGAAGAAAACTCTGTGCTTGAACCGACCGCCCATTCGCACACGCGAAACACTTGCACACCTTTTGCGTCTCAAGTAGGTTTAGACAACATTCGATTCCGTTGTCACTCGCGGGTCGGCGAAGTGGATCCGCCATCATCCTCACACACTGCCAGTGAATATCGACTCCGCTTCCTCATCCGCTGGCGCCCCGCTCCCCCACTCGCTTCTTGGTGAGTACGCACGGATGCTGCTGGTTGGCACCGCTGGCTGCTCGGCCGTTGCAGCGGTACTCCGAATGACAGTGGATCCGAGTGCCAGCGCACTGCTGATTGGCAACGCGATTGTTCTGGTGAGCCTGTTTTCCGCACGTCCGTCGGGAATCCTGCGACTAACGATCCTGGCAACCGCTGCCCTACTGATCTCTTGGTTTACAGTTCGATCGGAAGCCCCGCTCGCTTGGTGGTCACCGATTGTCTTCTTCTCACCAGCGGTTGTTGTGGCATCGCTTGGGTTTCTCGCAGTTTTGGACTCACGTGCAATCGTGCGCCACTTTCGACAACGATCTTCGCGAACAACTCTTTGGTCATATCGCTCGATTGGCATCACGATTGGACTGTTGATTGCGATCACCTACATGATCGTGCTCCCATCAGTGACTGCCGTCCTCGAGCTTTTTCGCGAACGCCCCGAGAGCTACACGATCACCGAACTGACGATTGGGGAGAACCTGCGAATCCGCAGTGCCAAACTTGCGATTTTTGCAATTTTCACCTACATCGGCGCTTGCTGGGGCAGCTTCCTGAACGTGGTTGCCTACAGTCTCCCACGGGGGGAATCGATCGCGCTGCGTTCCTCTGCGTGCCCGAAGTGCGGCGTCCCCATCCGCCGTATCGATAACCTGCCAATTTTCAGCTACCTGAATCTCGGCGGACGATGCCGCGACTGCGGTGTGACGATTCCCGTTCGGTACCTGATCGTGGAGTTGGTCGCCGCCGGAATTTTCGCGTCTCTGTTTTTGTTCGAACTTGTCACAGGAGCGGCCAATGTCCCGGGCTTCCAGCACTACACCTTCACGGGAATCCTGTGGATTATCCTGTATACAAAGTGGCCTGTCGTTGGAATCGTCTTGTACCACGCTGCTCTGATGTGCACCTTGCTGACGCTGGCATTGACTGACTTGGATCGGCGACGTCTCCCCGCTTGGTTTGGCTGGACGTCAGTGCTCATTTTCGCTGGCCTGCCGATGATCGCAAGCCAGTTGCAACCCTTCACGCTGGCACTCCCCTCATCCGTCCCCGATGCAGCCTCGCGTGCTGCGACCATCTTGGTTGGCGCGGTCACAGGAGGTGTCCTGGGAATTGCGATTCAGCGAGTCAGCCAACTCGGTAAGAGATGCCGGGCCCTGCCACTTGCTTTGACGCTGATTGGCATTTCGCTAGGCTGGCAGGCAACCGTTACCATCACAGCGATCTTCGTCCTGCTCCTCCTAACCGTTCGCCACTTCGATACCAGCGGAGCGCGACGTCGACTCCTGCAGCCGACAGCAGTCCTGCTGGCTGCGGTGATGATCCACCACCCGCTTTGGAAATGGATCGCGGGCGTCTGGTAAAAGTCGGTACAAGCTGCCAAGCCAATCGACATCAGCAAGAGGCTTCGCTATCGGCAATCGTTGCAGTGACCGCGAAGCAAAATTTCGGTCACTTCACCAAACTTGCCACTTTCACGCTGACTGCCAGCCGTCAGCTTCACGTCATCCAAGCACGACACCGTCCCGCAATCGATGCAGAGAAAGTGCGGGTGAGCGGATTGGTCGTGCCCACCTTCGGCGATCGCTTCGAATCGCCAAACATGATCCCCCAGTTCCGTGCGACGCAGCAAGCCAGCGTCAGCCATGTCGTTCAAGTTGCGAAACGCAGTCGCCTTGTCCACGCCATTTGCGGCAAGATGCTCGGCGACATTGGCGTGGGTCAACGGAGCATTCGCATCCCGAAGCAACGTCAATGTTGCGATCCGCGCGGGCGTTGCTCGCAAACCCGCGTCGCGAATTGCTTGCTTGGTTGCCTCGATGGACTCAGACGGTTTGCTCACAAATTTGACCTACAAGAAAATGGACCTGACCAGGATTCCACAGTGGCCTAGCATCATAGCAAGACACAATCCGTTTGCATATATTTGAACCGCGCCCTGCGCTCAACTGACGATTGAAACCGGCCCGTGATTATCGCAGTGATCGCCGTGTGGGTGATGCAGGTGCCCATCCACCAAATAATCGATGTGGTCACCATGAGGAACGGCCTCATGCCCACAACCGGGTCCGTGGACATGATCCGCGTCGTGCCCACTGCAACCGTGACCTGACGTGCACACGTTCGGGTTAGTCGCGGTCACTTCCAATCGGTGCTCTTCGACCTGGCCGTCTTCGCGGACGTGGTGAAGATGCCCATCGTGAAGGTAGTCAACGTGGTCACCATGTTGGACACCAGTGTGCTCGCAATCAGGGCCGTGCTGATGATCGTGGTTGGCGTGGACATTGGACATTTCAAGAACCCTTGGAAAGCAGGAAACAGGTCAGATTTCCATCGCATGCATGACCCCATTGGTCACCAAGCGGGAAATATGGTCGTCGGCGAGCGAGTAAAAAACGTGCTTGCCCTCGCGTCGGGAGCGAACAATTCGCTCGCTTTTGAGCAATCGCAACCGCTGCGAAATCGCTGGCATCGGCTCATCGAGCAACTCACAAACCTCCGACACGCATCGTTCGGACGCTTCGAGAAGCATCAGCAATCGCAGACGCTGGGGGTCACCCAACGCCCGAAAAATCGCCGCAGCTCGCTCGCATGCCTCCGCATCGATCGTGACCGGCAACCCACGATGGCCGCGCCCGTCACAACTCGGCTCTTCGGTGTCAGTGGATTCTGATGTCGCTTTGGATGCTTCTGTCTTTGCCATCTCTCTCACTACAGTTGCAGAACTATGCAATCGTACATCCCTGGCCAGATTTGTCAATTGCAAAGAATTGCCTTGCATCAAAAATGCGAGTCGACACATCGAGATGTCGCAGCAAGGATGCCTGCTGCTATCGCCAAGGCTTCTCCTGATATGCAAGCGAATTGCAGCGGCGTAGACTGTGCAATTCAGATCACTCACAGGACTTGCGATGACCTCAGCTTGGCTTTTGGCAATTTACTGCGTCTTCATCCTGGCCTCGTCGATGGCCGGTGGGCGGCTGTCATCCCTGCTGCGGATGACACACCTGCGAACGCAGCTCTTGATGAGCGGCGTCGGGGGACTGATGCTGGGAATCGCCATGCTGCACCTGCTGCCGCACGCCACCGGAGTCCTGGGATCCGCGTCGAAAGCGTGCAGCGGGGCACTGGTGGGCCTTGTGGTCATGTTCCTAACGATCCTCTTGTTCCACACCCACGACCATGGGGTCCCTGTTGAGTCCGACGGCAGCAGCGCCGAGTGCGATCACGGTCATGGTCATGGTCGCGATCACCACCATGCCGAAAAGGGAATCAGCTGGCTTGGCCTGTTTTTTGGGCTCGCACTCCACACGCTGGTCGATGGAGTTGCCCTGGCGAGCAGCGTCCTGATTGATGCCGACCACGGTGCCTGGCTGGGCTTGGCTGGCCTTGGGACTTTTCTAGCGGTGGCGTTGCACAAACCGCTCGATGCGTTCGCCATCACCTCGGTAATGAACAAGCAAAAGTGGTCCGTTTCAGCTCAAAACATGGCGAACGTCGCCTTTTCGTTGGCCTGCCCCATCGGTGCGGCCGCGTTCTACTTCGGAGCAATGAAGTTCGACGCAAACAATTCATTTCTCGGCTGGGGACTCGCGATTTCCGCCGGTTTCTTCTTGGGGATCGCCCTGGCGGACCTCCTGCCTGAGGTTGCCTTTCACGACCATGACCGCGGGAAGCTGACGTTTTCCTTCCTGCTTGGCGTCGCGATCGCGGTCGGTATCGAAAACCTGCCTGGACACAGCCACGAACATCATTCCATTGGCGAACATGATGAGCACGGGCATCTCGACCACGAACACGTGCCCCACGACCATGATTCGCACAGACATGACCACATCGATCACGACCACGAAAACCACAATCATTGAATACGAGCGGGCAGGTCATATCCGCACAACCCGCTCAAAAGCACTTGACGCAAAAGAACGCACCTCGTTTAATGCACAACACTTGCATTTGTTAGTTGGCTGCGTCGAGTGATTGGTAAAAACCCCGCGAAGAAGCCAGCCGCACCCCCATTTCCACTGTTGAAATAGGGCGTCCCCGACGACCTGATGGAGCCTGATCAATGAGCGATGTCCCGTATCAACCCACCAGTGACCTACCGCTCAGCAGCCCCGAACCTACAAAAATCTCCACCTGGCGTGACTGGGTCGGTATCGTTGCATCGGTTGGGTGCGCGATCCACTGTGCGGCCATGCCATTTGTCATCGCGTTTCTGCCCGCACTGGGGCTCAGCTTCCTGGCGGACGAATCGTTTCACCAGTGGATGGCCTTGGCTTGTTTCTTGATCGCGATCGCGGCCTTCGTCCCAGGCTTTCGCAAGCATCGCCGGATGACACCGATCGCAATCGCCAGCGTGGGCCTGGTCCTCATCACGAGCGCGGCATTTGGCCTGGCCGGCGACTGCTGTGCCGCTTGCGAGACTTCCACCATCGCGGCAACAGACGCTGCCGTCTGCACCGACGCGTGTTGCGAGCATTGCACCGCAGCGACTGCAACAGAAGCCGGAGCGGACGAACCGGAAGCCAATTTGAGCAGTCTTGCCGCGAGCGGAGGAGCTCCTAAAGTTTCCGGACTGCAAGCCCTGGTCGCCCCCTTCGCACTTTGGATCACACCGATCGGCGGACTCCTGCTGGTCTGCGCTCACCTGCTGAACCGTCGATACGGATGCCTCTGCGGTTGCTGCGAACCGGCCACGCAGACTGCGTGATCCAGCTCGCATCACGGCACCAACTTCAATCGCTACTTGCACTTCAGCAACAACTGCTCTAGCTCTTCCCATCCGGAGGTCGGACTGTCGGTGATGACTTCCAATCGGCTATCGCGACGATACGCCGTGGTGTTAAAGGAAGTCTCATTCTTGCTGCGATTGATCACCCACCAATCATCCCGGCACCGAAACACACCTTTCAGCCGCACGACCGGCTGCAGATAGCCGAGCAGGTCGAGCAATTGGTCTCGGTCGAAAACCTCATCGACGGAAAAAATCCAACCACACGCCCACTGCCCGTCCCCCTCGTTCTCAATCCGCTTGGGCCTCCCCAATGCCGGAGGAATCTCTATCGAGGTTAGCCCGCCCGCATCCTCACGCTCCGCCGCATGAGAATGGTTGTGTGCATGGGCCTCGCCGAATTTCGGCGGGCGAACAACCGTGTCTTGAAGATCGAGCCATGCGGGATCAATTCGCCCATGATCCGTTTCAACGATCAGCATTTTCGGCGGGTCGAATGACTCAACCCATTCGCGGCACTGACGCGTCAACTCAGGGTCACGTTTGTCGGTGAAGTTAATCGCGACAATGTCGGCCATCTGAACCTGGTCATGAAAGACTTCGGAATCACGCCATTGCGGTTTGCCCCAGTCTTCAGGTTCGATCAAACAGATTGTCGCCCGCAGATCGATGGCCCGGCGAAAGTTTTCGTCCCTCAACTTGTCGATCAATGCCGCTGGATGCCCCGCGCCGCTGGGTTCAAGCAACAGCCGATCTGGTTTGCTGCGACGAATGAACTGACTGAAGACCGCATCAAAGGCGAACGCGACGGTACAGCACAGACAACCGCCGCCAAGCTCCTGCACGTTGACCTCTGAACATTCTGAATCGATCAACATCTCGTCCACGGTCACCATGCCGTACTCATTCACAAAGATCGACCATCGTTCACCTTCCGGTCGATGGTCGAGCAAGCGATTGATCGCGGTCGTCTTCCCGGACCCAAGGAATCCCGTGATCAAATTGGTTGGTATCGGCATCTTCGATCTCGAACGGGACTGATTGACTGGGTGAGGTTTGACATCCATTTCTGAATACTTTAGCAGATTCCCAAGAACACTTCCTTCATGCATACGTATTGCATGTGCGTTACGTTGTCATAAACTGAATATCTCCTGACGGCACTCATCGATTCTTTTCCAACGAAGGGTTCTTCTATGTTGCTCAAGTTCCGAACACTCTGCCTTATCGTTGCCTTGGCTGGTTGCGGGCCTTTCGCCGAGCCCGCCTCCCCCTCTCCGCAGCAGCCCACTGACACCACTAGCAACAACGCCGCGAACAGCAACAGCGAGCTGGTACACGAAGAAGGACCGACTCTTGTCGTTGCTCACAAGAGCTTGCTCGACAGAATCACGCCGTGGACCGACGTTCCGGCAGAATGCCTCTTTGATCGAGAAAACCTAGCCGACGACAACGCTCAACGGACGGTGCCGGCTCTACCCATCGCTCGATTGCTCAACGCGAAGTGCTACCTCTATTGCCCAAGCGAAGAACTGCCCATCGAAGCCATCTATCGCGAGCGACTGGCAAACCATGGCGTGAAAGTCATCCCCATTGCCCCACGGACCCAGCGTCGCAATCAAGAACTGCAGAAGAGTGCGTTGCTGGCCAAACTGCAGTAAGCAGCAATCGAACCGAACGCATAACACGTGTCCCATTTGCTGTAGCGGAAACCGCCAAGGCTTTCGGCAATCCCTGCTTCAACCGAAACGCTCCGCACGTTTCGCTACGACAGCAAAGTCCTCCTCGAGCCTAATTGCCCATCCAGCCACCCTCTCGATAATTCAATGAACCGAACCGATTCCAATACGCCCCAAGGTGAGCGTCTGCCCGTCACCGTGCTGTCCGGATTCCTCGGGGCCGGCAAGACAACGCTGCTCAATCACATCCTGACCAACCGAGACGGCTTGCGAGTCGCGGTGATCGTCAACGACATGAGCGAAGTCAACATCGACGCGGCGCTGGTCAAATCGGGCGACGCGAATCTTTCGCGAACGGAGGAACAGCTCGTCGAGATGTCCAACGGTTGCATCTGCTGCACGCTTCGCGAAGACCTGCTGATCGAAGTTCGCCGGCTCGCCCGTGACGGGCGGTTTGACTATCTGCTAATCGAATCCACCGGCATCTCCGAACCGATGCCCGTCGCGGAAACGTTCACCTTTGAAGACAAAGAGGGTGACAGCCTGTCGTTGGTCGCCGAGCTGGACACGATGGTGACCGTTGTCGACGCAGGCAACTTCATGAAGGACTTTGGCTCCTGGGACGACCTCACGGATCGACGCTTGGGACTGAGCGAAGATGACACTCGCAACATTGTCGACTTGTTGGTTGATCAAGTTGAATTTGCCAACGTGATTGTGGTCAACAAAACCGATTTGATCTCACCGTATGAACTGGAACAGCTCAAACAGATCCTGCGTCAACTCAACACCGACGCCAAAATCCTGACCACGACGGAAAGCCGCGTTGAGCTATCCGAAATCATGGGCACCGGACTGTATTCTCTCAGTGAAGCCGAGGAACAACCAGGATGGCTGGAGGTGCCGCGAGGGGAAGAGGAAACCGAGACCGAAGAATACGGCATTTCGAATTTCGTCTATCAAGCCCGTCGTCCATTTCATCCCAAACGTTTGACCACCGCTCTCGACGCCGACATGGAAGAGGGCTTGTTCACCGGAGTGCTTCGCAGCAAAGGATTGATGTGGATCGCATCGCGACACGATTGGGCCTACGACTGGTCGCAAGCCGGGTGCTCGATCCGCATGAACCCAGCCGGTTTCTGGTGGGCATCCGCACCGGAAGAGGAATGGCCTGACGACCCCGAGGCCATTGAAGACATTCGATCGAAGTTCGTCGGCGAATATGGCGATCGCCATCAAGAATTGGTGTTTATCGGAAACGCGATGAGCCAAGAACGAATCACCCAGATTCTCGATGACTGCTTGCTGACGGACGTTGAATTTGCTCAAGGCCCGGAAGCCTGGGCCCACATGGAAGACCCATTGCCGCCTATTGAACTGGAATATGACGAAGAAACCGCAACCATGTGAGTGCGATTCGCCACAGAGACACAAAGACGATCCTCCGCTGTGTCCTCTGTGACTGAGTGGCCGATTGAATTCGGTGCAAGACGACAGATGGCGAAGCTTTGAGGCCCCGCTACCACCGATTGAAACGGAAGAAGAGAAAGTAGCCAGTCAATCCGCTTGAACGAGCCTTGATCCATCGTGTGTGCGGAAACCAACGACAGGCCCGACCAAGACAAGTTAGCAACCGCCACGCGGCGGGCCCACCCTTCGACGGAAATTCATACAACTTGACGACCAGAGGCACCATTGATGAAAGGCCGAAACAGAAGAACAAACAGCCCATTCGAGGCTGAGCCATGCTTTTCCGTTGCCCCTTGCTGAACAAACCACACTGACAATGAAACCAATGCGTCATGACGACGAGTGGTTTGTCAAAGCGAGGGCTGATCGTAGCGGACGAGGCGCCGAGTCCTTGGATTTGTCGCCAGTTCAGGACTCGTCGCCGCGGCCACAACCCAAAACACAAGCTGGGGCT